>CALCMV010000236.1 GCA_937967535.1 uncultured Saprospiraceae bacterium | reverse complement strand
ATTAATCATTAACCGTTAACCATTAACCATTAAACTACGTTAATTATTATTAAAATCTTCTATCATATCTTTGGCTGCTTTTTGCCAATCTTCTTTGGCTTCTTCTTCCCATGAAACATAGGATTTGAGAGTATCAAAATCCCATTCGCCGACTGCGGAAAAAAGTCCTGTCAAGCCTAGATAATGTTCGATTTCGCCTTCGTATTTGTAGGTCAATTTGATGACATATAGCTTGGCGGAATCTGTTGGAATTGTGCCGAGTATTTCCAACTCGTCGGGTGTTCTCCATTCATTGGATACATACTCGTTCAATTTCAATTTTGCAATGGCTTGGGGTGTTCGGTATTTTTTGGGAACTTCTTTGAGTCTGCCGATTTTTTGAAATGCCTCAATAATGGTATAGCGTGTTTCGATGGATTTCATCTGCGATTTGAGGAGTTTTTTGTCGGTTTTGAGACTATTAATGAGGCGAATAGAGTTAGCTTCGGCTTTTTGATGTTTATTTGTGGCATTGGTATTCAGCACAAGATTGGTGTATTCGTCGGTGATTTTTTTGCCTTTTACGCGCTTCATCAAGGCAAAATAATCCCACATGACAGGGTCGTAGAAGTAAGCATTTTCTTCCTTTTCATTTTCTTTTTTATATTTATAAAAATCATCACTTGCATACTTCGTGAGGCTATCAAAATTGTTTTCGACAAGGCGTACATGAGATTCCTTGTCAGATTTGATAAGTTCTTCTGCCAAATTGAGTATGTTGTCTCTGTAATCTTCTTTTTCCAACAAACTAAGTAATTGAGGGAAATATTGCGCTCCCAAATCCAGCGAGTCGCTAAAATACGAAAATATCGCCCAATCGTATCGCAGTTCTTCCGGCGAATCTTTCAATAGCAATTCGATGATAGCACCTCTTGCTTTATCTTCATCGCTAAAGTCAACTAAGCTGCCAAGTATCGTATTCTTCTGAATATCATTGACTTGTGAGTACAATTTTTTCAATTCATCAATAGAAGAAGCCTCATCTACGTAGGCAATATTTTCTATGATTTGCGACCTCGCACCTTCTGCAAGGCTGTCGTCGGAATATTCCATATTGATGGCTTCGTACATCAAAGGCAGGTCTTCTTCGATAAATTCGTAGTAAGCAATTGCCCCCAAATATTTCTGATAAAGGAGCGTATCAGTTGATTGCAAACCTTCGAAAATCTGCTTGGTTTTGGAGGCGTAGATGTCGAAAGGCTGATTATTGCCCGTTTTTTGGAATGAATTGAAATAGGTTTCGGTGGTTTCGTTGTACAGTTCTTTTTCGTCAGAATATGCGGACATACAAAACATTTGGTCATTATCTATCCAAATTCGATAACGCGAAAATGCACCGGTGGCTTTGTTTATTTTAAATACTTCCCGACCTGCTTTTCCGCTTATTTCAATGGGTGTATCAGTGATAATGCTGTCTTGCCATGAATCTAAAGCCTCAATATAAAAATTATATAATGAATCCAAATGTACAATGCGATATTCCGGTTTGATTTCGGAACTTTCAAACATGTATGCACCGCCCGTATGCGGATTGGTCGTGAGTATCGTGAGTGCATCGCCGATAAAAGATTCGTGGTCTATGGTCGAGTCAATTTGCATCTGGGATTTCTCAAATTTTTTGATGCTAAAGGTTTCGCCTTCGGGGGCATATACCTCAAATTCGGGAGTTTTGTGCGGCAAGAAAGTGAGGGAATCAAAAAACGGGTCGTCACCATCAAGTTTTTGCTCTCCGACTTTGATATTTTGTTTGAGAAAACGATAAAGCCGATTGCCTCTTGCATACAAGCGCATTTCGCTATAATACTTGCCATCTACCAGAATGTTGCATTTTCTCCCCTCAACGCCATCCAAAAATATAGTATCCAACTCACCGATGACTTTAGAGCCACTTGATTCAAGTTCTTCGAGCAACAGGTCATAAATTCCGTAGCGGTCGTCCAGATAAACACCCGTTGGATAGTCGTTGTAGATAGCACCGTAATTTCTGAGGTTTTTCAAATCCGTACTCAAATAAATGAGAATAGGCACAGGTTCATCAGTCCCCATTTCCTCTCTGGATACTTCGCGTGTCATTTCTTTGGGTTCGCCGGGCAACATCATCGAAAATGCACCGATTTCATTGCTGTAAGTAATCCAGTCATTTGCGGTCTTTTTTTCAATAGCTTGGGGAGAAAAATCTTTATACGAATTGAAAAATCGTTTGATATATGGTTGCTTCAATTCCTGTCGTTTACCCTCAAAAAAGATAGCGTATAGGATTTTATTTTTGACAAACATCTCCATCGTAGATGCTCTGCCGGTTTTTTCTTTCAGGAAAAGTTCCAGCCCTTCTCTCCCCTGTTTTTTCATTTTTTTCTTCTTAAAATCGGCTAATTCAGTGTCTTTCATGCCTTCCACCATGATGTCCATCAATTGCTCGTCACTGAATCCCTCTACCGGAAATTCTCTAAAATCTACCGTCATTACAGCAAAATTCATTTCAGTAGAAATATCGGGGTACATCAACATCTGCATTTTCATTCCCGCCGATTCTTCCATATCAACCGGAAAAGGCTTGCCGGGCATTTCAATCGTAAATCCCAATGCTTCGTCGCGGTAGGTCGTCCATTTCATTTTGGCAACATCAATTTTGTATCGGTCTGCCACGCCCGTAAATGTTGCCGATACGGGTTTTACGGTGTAGCCCTTTTTTCGTAGCAATTCAATCACCCCTTCTTCGCCCCATAGATGTGCCGTACCTACCGCCGCGAAGGTCGCATTTTCATTCATGAGTCGCACCATACTGTTTGCCATCACATGATTACGCGCCACCAAAATTGAGTCGGCAGATTGCTCGCCAAAAAAATCTTCCATCAATCCTATATCGCCCGTACTGTATATCTCTGCCATCTTATTATACACCCCTTCGTAGTCTTCTTTATCGTATTGCAGGAGGTCTATTGCCATATCTCGCTGCTCTTTTTTAGAGGCAAAACTAAACATATCCATTTGTGTACGAATATCTTCCAGCCCCGTTGTTTTCTTATTCATGGTTTTGGCAATGCCGTACAAATAAGCATCCACAAAAGACTGTTTATCATCCGGTTTTGAAAAATCGGGTTGTATCATTGCATCCAATATCATCGGATTTTTTGAGTCCAAATTATCGTATTCATAGCCCGTTCTTTCTTTAAAACGCAACTTAAATTGTTCGTATTCATTGCTACTCAACAAGTCCTTCAGATAATCCGTTGTGTCCATTTCAAACATCGCCCCAAACATCGCACTCACTATCGAATCAGGTTCTACTTCCAATGCAAAAATTTCACATTTTTCGATAGAAGTCATCACCGAATCGCTGAAATTGAAGGCGCGTTTGTCCTTGACGTGCATCGTACCAAACAAATACGAAGGCGCACTCTGCGCTTCGCTTTCTATTTGCCACAAAAGTTCGTATGAATTATTTTCTTGGGCATAAATCTCAATAAATGAGATAATTGACAATATGAGAATAAAGTAAAGTCTTTTCATGTTTTGCATGGTTAATGATTTTATTATTTATATATAATTAATATTTTCGCCAAATTTTGAACTATGAATTTTGAATTATGAATTTAAATTTTAATTTGTTTTTTCAATGTGTTCGCCAAATTAAAAATTACAAATTGAACGTGAATAGTTTATTTATTTTTATTTTTGTAAAAAATTAATTTTTACTGGACTTTGGACATTTTGGAAATTAGGTAACTGGGAAATTCGGGTTTAAATCATAAGTAATTGATTATCAGTTATTTTATTTTTATTAAGGTAAAAAATATTCAATTAATTAAATTTTATAATTATTTGATAAAA
>CALCMV010000235.1 GCA_937967535.1 uncultured Saprospiraceae bacterium | reverse complement strand
AGTCATCAAATCGGCAGATTGGGTCATTGACCTCGGACCGGAAGGTGGCGAACCGGGGGGGAATCTGGTGTTTGCGGGTACGCCGGAAGGTCTTGCTAAGTGTGCCGGGTCTTTTACTGGGGGGTATTTGGGGGGGAAGTTATGAAATGTATTTGCTTCTCATGTGACGTATGTTATTTTCGTATTCTTTATCTATGGTAGCATATCGCCATAGAACTATATCTACAACAGCAACTTTATCACCGAAACTATCACTAATTTTACTACAAAGTTCATGTGGAGTTCTACATCCAAACATATCAGCGATTCTAATTAGATGACGATCCGGTTTGGCAACATTAATTCCTATATTTTTTGCGAAATGATAACTTGTTGCAGGTCCCATAAATGGAAAAGTTATTATATAATCAATTCCTCGGGCATGGATTTCTCTTTTGATATGTTCAAAACCTTCCTGATAAATGGTTTGAGCAATTGAGAAAATGGCAT
This sequence comes from uncultured Saprospiraceae bacterium, assembly GCA_937967535.1. Lineage (GTDB taxonomy): Bacteria > Bacteroidota > Bacteroidia > Chitinophagales > Saprospiraceae > JAHDEO01. The sequence goes on along the minus strand of CALCMV010000235.1, from coordinate 5,552 downwards.
TGATTTTTCCCGAATGATTGAAATGAGATAAAGCTTTTGTTTTGCAGTTATTCTCGTTTTTTATGATTTTTTCTATGCTTGCCCAATTAAAAAAAGATTCGGAAATATTACAGAATTTTCTGGAAACCACCACATCACTCATACCCGATGCTAATATTACCCAAGCGGCTTCTTTTAAAAATTCATTTTCTTTAATTTTATTGAAATCGCGTTTGTCTTGCCATTCTATTTCTTTCTCATAGCCCTCCTTAATCACAACACGTTTTGCATGAAAATAAGCATGACAGAGGAGTTCCTCATTATTGAATTTAGTTTGACTTTTCATGATTTTTCCCTATTCCAATTCGAAAAAAACGCAATTTCTGTAAAAGATAAGGAACTTTCTTGTGTTTGTCAATATATTTACTGAATTCTACTTTTCTGTAATGTTTTGATTTTAATTTTCCAAACATTTTGCTTGAAATAGGGGTAAGGTTTCCTACAATTAGTTTGTAGTCGTCCGTAAATTGTTTTGCTGCCTTTTTTTGTGAATTTTCACTTTCCATTTCCAATATTTTCCTGCAATCTGAAAGCAAAGCAAATAATTTATTTTTTGCGTTTTTGTGTGCTTCACTTTTCTCTCTCCATCTTACCACCAAAATCACCAAAGATGTGAGGAATATAATTGCAGAAGCAATACCTCTACAAAATTTTAAAAACTCAGGAGAAAGTCCGAAATTCTTGGAAAGAAAATCGTAATCGGCGAACACTAATATATTTAGAATAAATGCAGATATAATTAAAGTGAGATTAATAGATTGCGCTCTAAATTTGTACATATCAGCAAGGTCGGAGTGCATACTGACCATCATATCTATTACCTTTTTCTGCCGATTTAATTCTTCCATGATAACCTTTTTGTAATAGCATTAAACTCCTCCTGTTAAAATATTTTCCCATGAACGATAAAAGGAATTTTCATCTGCTTTACTCATTTTTCTATGTGTGTTGGAGAGTGAGTCTGCAACCATTTTTCTTTCTAAACTGTTTTTTTCCTTTAAATATCCATCAACGTGTAATGACTGCCCTGTACTGTCTGCCATAGGTTTTAAAACTCGATTTGATGCCTCTTTAAAAAAATGCTTCATCATATCTTTAGGAGTGTTTCGCCCATTATAATCTTTAAAAACATCTACGGCAAGAGCTTCTACATGATAGCCTGATAATTTGCGATTTTGAGGATAGTTAGCTATAATTGATTTGACAAGTTTTATTGTAGGAACTACCTTACCCGATTGTTCCGAGTTAACTGTGGTTAATTTTTCAGTAAATTTTTTGGGATTGATATTAGTCCATCTTGATGAATCTGCGGTGCTAATTTTTAATTTTTCTCCTTGTCTGATTGCAGGTAAAAGCTGAATTTCGTGACCATCCTGAAATTTTAAAGTAACAGCTAAATTACCAATACTTATTTCAGTTTTCGGAAATCTCTGTTGTAATCTATTATAAAAATATTGTTTCACTTCATCGGGAGATTTACCCTCCAAATCAGTATTTTTTATATTTACCAAAGCATCAACATCACTTAGCCCATCAATATATGTATGTTTTGCGACAGAGCCACCGAAAAGAATTTCAGTAAACCCTTCAATATCTGACTCAAGTGCTTTTTTTATACTATCTAAATGCTTTCTAATAGCTTCAACATCTCTATCATTGTACATAGAAAGCAAGTCGTTAATCAAACTATTTACTCGAATTTCACATGCTTGTGATTGAGTCTCGCTATTTGAATTACTTAAATTTTTTCTGTAGTCCGCAGGATTGAATGAGGGACCTCCACCAGAACCTCCCATAATTATTGTATTTTAATTTTATTAACGAATTGTTGATAGGACTTTTCAATCATTTTACTAAATTTCTCACCACCAAAATTATCAAATACTGAAAAGTCTCCCGTTGCAACATAATCAGTCAAGGTGTGCTTCATCTTTTCTAAATAATTTATATTACTATTGATTATTGTACTGTCAAGTGAGCGATTTTTAGTGTGTATTCCAAGTGATTCATTCAATAAACTATAATTCTGTTTGTAAACGGCAATTCCCTCATGATAACCATACTTTAGCCATGTTAAACCGTCAAATAATTCAGCACCAGCCAAGAAGTATAATATTGTAGATATGGGATCTAAGCTACCAAATATATGTATCGGAATATCAACTTCTGCATGGTCAAGTGCTTTTCTAACTTTTGAAATAAAAATCATTCTATCAAGTATAGAATATCCTATCTCTTTCTCCGTAAAGCCTATAATATCAGCCTTCTCCTTCAAAGCATATACATGTGGCTGAATATCTTGAATATCTAAAAGCTGTTTCCCTTCTATTGGTTTGATGAGTAAGTCATTCAAATGATTGAAGTTTTGAAAGAATTGACTTGCTGTATCAATTTGCTCTTTTATCGGTTTAAAACAGTCTAAATTTACTATGGCTAATGCAACGATTTATAAATGATTGACAACAATATTGTGCAATTTTTTCGTTTTGCAGAAACCTTTAAATTTCCATTTGAGGGGTTTTGCTAGACGTTGATTGTAAAAATCAATGTATTTTTTGATTTTTACTTCAAGTTCATTGACAGATAAAAAATTACCATTTTTGATTACATGCCGTTGTAATTTTGCGAACCAGTTTTCAATTGGATTCAGCCAAGAACAGTGCTTTGGAGTAAAGACAAAACGAACACGATGGTATTCTGATTCCAAGAAATCTCTTCTTGTCTGCATATTGTGTAAAATGCCATTTTGTCCCTTCACGCCTAAGTCATCTTCGCTATATCCACCTGACTCGGCAATCCAACGTACGAGTGTTTCGGAAAGATGGGTGTTGAGTTGGTCTGAAAGTATAACAACTTTATCCATTTCAGGTAACATCCCTACGGATTCTTTCAAAAAGTTGGCGTAGTCTTTTTCATCTCGCGTGGATTGTAAATGAGCATTGAGTAACTTGCCATCAGCTACGTTTATCGCAGCAATTAAAGTAGTAGTTCCATGTCGTTTATACTCAAATTCCTTGCGTTTATGCCCTCCTTTACTGCAAGGAGCAGGCGATTCATAGCGTTCTATGGCTTGAATGCACGTCTTTTCGTCCACACTTAGTACATGTAGATTCGGGTCTTGCTTTTTGATTGCTGCTAAGATAAAGGCACACACTAAAGCGACTCGTTTAACAAAATTAGACCAATTCTCAATTTTAGGAAATAGCCAGTATTCGGTTTTATGAGGTTGCAGGGGCTCCATTTTTTAAAATCAGCCTCACATGAGACTTGGAAATCTTATCTACGATACCTTTGGATTGAGCTGTCAATGCCAACATTTCATGCGTCCACTCCGTCATTTCAATACCATGATTGGTCGGCTTGGTGCAGGCTAAGGCAACTATTTGTTTGCGTTGTGCCTCTGTGAATTTGGGAGGCACACCCGAACGAGGAAGATCTTTTAAAAATAATAACAAAGCGGTTGTCAAATCTGATTCATCCTTTATTTGACTAAATTCATCATAAGAGCCCTCCCAACGATTACGCCATGATTTGACCGTATTCACTGCAACACCCAGCTCGCGATGAATAACCGAATGAGGTTGACCCTGTGATGCCAATAGCAATATCTTGATACGTTTGCATAACTGTTGAGGTGTCGAATGACGAGCTACAATCTTCGATAGTACCGAATGCTGTAATGTGGACATTGGCAACTTCCTTGGTATGGCAAGTTTTCTACCCATAGTAATTTTTTATCTCAAAGAACGCATTTTTTTGTCAATTACTTATAAATCATTGCACTAAGGTGTACTGTTCGGGATAGTTGGATATAGTTTCCTTTAACTTTTGTACATCCCAATCATGCTTTGGAACTGAGTATTTGGAATCGCCTGTGAAATCTACAAAATTACTGGTTTCATATCCTCCACTGTCTATAAATGTTAAATCGCAACATTGAAAATCCTTGGGTTGCGGTGTATAGTTACAGTGAATATCATAGGCACTCACAAGCATTGTATCTGTCAGTAACTCTCTGGAATGAAGCATCATCCCCAAGATTTCGGATTCTTCTTTACCTGTATCTGAGTTTATTCCCAAATAGAATCCTTTACTGGAAAAAGAGGGAATCAATAGCGGGGTATTTAGGGACACTCCGTTTGGGTGTTTTATTTCACTAATTCTCGGCTTCATTTAGGCAATTAATTTGATTAGGTCTTCACAAGATGTACAATTTCCACAAGGTTGCTTCTTTCCCAACTCACAGCTATACGTCAACTCTAAAGGTATTTTATTGTCTTTGCAATATTTATAAATTTCAGACTTGGTACATTTAATAAACGGAGTCGAAAAAACTATAGTTCCATTTGTATAAATGTCAAATATGTTTTGAATGTTTTTAACAAAATCAACTGAACAATCGCTGTAATCTGTACCACTATGTATGCCCATGCACATTAAACCTACATTAAAGTCAATATTCATCAATGCAGTCATTAGAAAGAAGGCGTTTCTACCAACAATCTTTCCTTTGGAAAAACTCCTTTTAAAATCAACTTTAATTATTTGATGCTTTACGTTGTAGTGATTTGCAATATTTATAGAGGCAGTTCTCTCTTTCTCCATAGCTACTTGTCCGTAATCTATGAATAAGGTTTTTGTGTTAAATCCTTTATCTAAATAGTAATGTACACAGGCAGTGGAATCAATACCACCACTATGAAGCACCAGAGAGTTTTGAGCGGATTGCATTAATGAGAATTATTCTGTTTTTAGGATAAAATCCAAATGTTATCAAATATGACGTGCAAATATAAAAAATATTTCTTTTAAAAAGGTATTGTTTTGCCAATATTTATCGGGAATTAATTTTAACTTCCACATACATGAAAGACAAAAAAAGCCAAGCCCTCCTCACCGCCCTCCAAGAAGGGATGGACGATATAAAAAACGGACGTGTCGTAAAGAAAACCGCTCGACATATATTAGATGAAGTCGCGGCTGTCCACACAAATCAAAAACTCTAAAATCAACCCGTCACCCCGCACCGCGATGCGGGTTCTGCCGAGTTTCAGCACCATTTCAAATCAAAGCCCCTGATTGAAACCCTACCAAGCCACCACAGCCGGAATGACCGTATGCTTTTGAGGTTTTTGAGTGAGAAAAAGACAGACTTTCATTTCTCCCATTAATTTTGTATTTTTGGTAAAAATTAAAAATTATGACAGTTGAACAACGTGCAGATGAGGTCAGAAATTTCTTTTTAGTCTTACCTGAAAAGGAACAAAGGGAGTTATGGCTCAACCTGATGCGTCGTGCTTATGAAGAAAGGAAAAAACAACCTCAGCTTAATAAGGACGAAGTAAAAAGACTTGCCCGTAAATTGGATGCCGCACTATTACCGAATGATATTACAATGGATGAAATAGTCGCAGAATGTCGTGCAGTCAGAAAAGAACAATATGAGCGATACAGAAAGGTTTAAAGTTGTTTTTGATGTCAATATTTGGATAAGTTATTTCATCATGGGAAGG
>CALCMV010000234.1 GCA_937967535.1 uncultured Saprospiraceae bacterium | reverse complement strand
CTTTGCCGACTGCATCCCCAAGTCGGGCGATACATAGACCACACCACCATTCGGATAAGCCATAATCGCCTTATAATCAGCATATTTGTACTTCACACGCGGGTCGTCGAGCAAGAAAGGCATCTGCGTAGAACCCGACGTTCCCAATAACATCAAGCCATCCGGTTTCACCCGTTCTACAAACAAATTCGCGCCCTTAATCGAACCGCCCCCGGGAATATTGACGACATTTATGACCGGATTTCCGGGCAGATATTTCCGCAGAAAAGGCGCATTGAATCGCGCCCAAGTATCGCCCCCGCCGCCTTCTTTGAAAGGGATAATCCACTCAATTGTTTTCCCTTCAAAGTAGCTTTCGTCAATCGCTGTGGTGGTCGTGACGGTCTGATTATTTTCGTCCACTTCGACGGTGCTTTCTTGTTTTGTCAAAAAAGAAAACAGGAAAAATGCACCTAAAAATAATGCGCTGAGTGTGGCGATTTGGGTGATTTGTTGTTTGTTCATAATGTCGATTTATAATTCTCTCACCAGTGGTGAGCGTTTTTATTTTCAAGGAAAAAAAGCAGTATACAAAATTGCCCTATCTTTGAATATTTACATTCGAAAAATAAGCTCAACACGAATGATGAACTACAAATTTATCGTTCATAGTCCATCATTCATCGTTCTTGTAATTTACTTCCACTTAATATTACAGCCCGCAGAAGGATAGTGTGGTTCGGGAACTGCCACTCCGCTGATTATCAAATCTAAGGCTTTACGCATATCTTCTCCGGTGACAGGTTTGTCATTGCCCGGACGCGAAGCATCGATTCTGCCGCGATATGCCAAGTTCATTTCCGCATCAAATACATACAAATCCGGCGTACACGCCGCATCATAGGCACGCGCTACTTCCTGACTTTCATCGTATAAATATGGGAAATTGTAACCCGCAGACTTGGCATGTTCGGTCATGCGTTCCGGTCCGTCTTGCGGATGTGTGGCGATGTTATTTGAACTGATACCGATGAAGGAAACGCCCTTCGCAGTGTAGTCATTCGAGAGGCGCACCAACTCATCATTCACATGAATCACAAAGGGACAGTGATTGCAAATGAACATCAAAACGGTGGCTTTTTCACCTTGTAAGTCTTTCAAATTCAAGGTTTTACCCGAAACGGTGTCAGGCAAGTTAAATTCGGGTGCTTTCGTGCCAAGCGGCAACATAGTGGATTCTGTTAATGCCATAATTTGTGAGATGCGAGACGAGAGAGGTCAGACGAGAGACAAGAGAGATAAAAGACAAGAGACGCGAGAGGTGAGGCAAGAGATGAAAGACAAGAGAGTTAAAGTAAAATCTCTTGTCTCCTCTCTCGCGTCTCGTCTCTCATTTCTCTTGTCTCACCTCTCTCGTCTCAAGTCTCTCGTCTCATAATTATTTACATGAAGGATTAATTCCTAATACATACTTTTCAACAATGCCGATTTCGGCGGCGGTTTCTGCGCCTTTAAAACCTGCAATGTCGCTGTCTTTTAGGAATTTTTGGTATTGCTGCACCATATCCATCGAAATGGGTAGGTAGCTCCAATGCCATTTTTCTTCTTCGTATCCGTGAGGTCGGTCTGCGCCTTTGGGGGTGTAGGTTTGGCAGTAGCCATAAACGAGGGCATTGTCTTGCAGCCACTTATAAATCTTTAGCCCCTCCCCTGATTCAAACCACGAATTTTCAAGATTGTTCAGGTCAATATCCGTCCCCCAATGGTGGCGCGAGGTGCCGGGCATGGAGCTAAATTTGAGGATTTCAAGGGCGCGGTCTTTGCCATTGGGCATGACTTGAGAGAGGTCTTTGCCACCGACTTTTCTTGCGCCTGTCCACTTGGCTTCCCAGATGCTTTTTTGGTGGTTGAATGGACGGGCAGCCGATACGATTTTTAGATTGATACCATCTTTCAAGGCTGCGGCGTGCATTTCCTTAAAGGCAGTGTAAGCATCTTTTCTAAGGTAAATGTTGGATTTGCTGGTGTATTTCGCTTCGATTTTGGTGAAATCAGGGTGGGAAACAGGATTGACTTTTCCGATGAGTTCGTCTTTGGGATAGACTTTGTGGGTGCGTATGATGGGTGGCTTTTTTTCTTCCATTTCAGTAGATTGGTCGGTGGTGGAGTTGAGCTTTTTGGTGAGGTTGTCACAGGCTGTTAGCAGGATGGCTAAGGCGAGTAGTGGTAGTATATTTTGCATCTATATTTTTATTGTTTTAATAACGGCCTGGTGTATGCACATTAAGAGCATAGACATAATAGCCATTTTATATTTTGTTTTCCGCGCGGGTTGGCTTTGTGAATCTTAAGCACGACAGAAACGAGGACGATAAGTGCTGCAAATCGCGCTTAGTTTTATACTTCTTTTCTTACATTGGTTTTATCATGCTCTCAATAAATTCAATTTCTTCATTTGATAATTTATATTTTTGGTAGAGTTGCTTGTCAATTTCCTCAATTGATTTATTCCAATCTATGTCTGATTCAGGTGTGAAATTTTGCAGTGGAACGAATTTATATGTCTTCGAAGTAGCATCTTGACTTGCTTTACCTACACTATGTTGAAATCTAGCAAATCTGGTTTTAAAGTATTTGCATAAATTCGATGCAGAGATTTCATTGAGTCCTAAATCAACTCCAACTACTATGTAGGATTCCGTACAGATTGTATTTGGTTTACCAATAAATGTATTTAGATTGTCATCATTTAATTCCGTTCCGATGTTATTTGCCCTTGGTGTATAAACTTTGTACTTGCTAATCCAATCTGTATTTTTCGTTATTTCATTTTTTTCAACATAACCTATTTGCTTCCCTTTACCATAACAGATAATAGAGTTTTTTAAACCCTTTTTTGAGGCTCTAAATTTATCATCTTTAGTAAAGTAGCCCCTGAAACCAAAAGGTCTTAATGATGATATATAATTTTCAAAAGGAGTAAAATCATCTTGTTTTTTTATTTTTTTTAAGATTTTTATGGCAATATTATGGCGAATCAGTATTTCTGAATCTTTAGTTTTTAAACTTCTGGTGTGAACTGTTGGCTCTAAATTGTCATTGTAAGTAAATACCTTAGTTAAATCTTTTGTATTGTCATATTTGTTATCCCAAAGCAAATAACAAATCCCTCCTCTTAGATTTATATTTTGGAATATCAAGTCTGGTTTAAGAAAATCATGTAATTCTGAAATGTGGACGTCATTCAGCATTTGGTTTCTAAATTCATTTAAACCTCTTCCGCCAGCATACCATCTTGTAGGCATTATCATAGAGATATAATTCGGATTTAGTTTTTTTGCTGTATCGACAAAGTAATGATATATAGGTTTGGCACTGGCTTGAGCTCCTCCATCACTCTGTTGATATGGGGGATTCCCAACGATTACATCAAATTTCATATTATTAGTATTGAATTTTATTGTATTGCCTTCAATCAATTTGTTTTCTTCAATTAAATCATAAGATGTGTAGTTATCTTCAATGTTATCCAAGTTTAATTCAAGTAGTTTGTAGACTTTTCTTGTAAACTCATAAGCTATTTTGGATGTAGGTATAGAGTAAAAATTATTAGCTATATGCTTGCCAAATTTCTTGTAAACGGCATAAACAAATTCACCTTGTTTAGCTGAAATGTCAATTAGTAAAGTTGATTCGTCAATTGCCTCGGATGGTAGCGTATTGATTATTTTATCTGTTATAAATTCAGGTGTTACAATTTCAGAATCAGACAAACGACTGAACTTTTTCATAGCAGTATTTGCTCTTTCAATTGGTGAAATAGTTGTGTCGTTTACTAAAGAATTAATATTATGAATTTTATAATCTAATTCACTTAGAATAAAAGGGTTAATATGTTCTTGGAATAATGAAAGTATATCCACCTTAAGGTTTAAATTTGAAGCAATACGAAGATTATTATCATCGCTCTTAATTTGGCTAACAATCTCTTGAAGTGATTTTATTATAGAGTCAGTTAGAAAAGCGAAAAAAAGTATTCTGGCATAGTACATTGCAAACTTACCCTTGTAGTCTATTTTATTCTCTTCTGGAGAATTTGACTCCCTACTTTCTTTGTCTCCCTCTTCTGAGGGCTCAGCTTTTTTAGGTTCATTATCTATATCATCTCCTTCACCTTCTGAAGCTTTGATTTCGATGCCTTGTCTTGAACCAATTTTTCCTTGTTTTCCGATTTCAGTTTTTATTGCCTCAATATCCAATAATGAGTAGTCTATGGATATTGTGGTAGCTTCATCCAACACACTTCTTTCACTTGAATACTTTCGAACAGCATCTAAAATATCTGATGCTTCTACTTGAATAATTTTATTATTATTTAATACAACTATTGGCGAAACTTCTAATTCTCCTCTGATACTTTCTTCAAGCCTGGTATTACCATTTGATTCTGTATTGACATTATATATTTGTGACTTTTGCTCCTGCATTTGGAACATTCTATTAGGATTAAAGTCAACTAATAAGGTTTGAGGTTTCATATTGTATTTTAGAACATCACCACTTGGGTCTTTATAAACTTTAATGAATTGACTTTGTAATCGAAAAATTGCTTGGTCATATTCTTGAGGTGATGATGTATCTTTTAAATATAGCATAGTATCCCATTGTGGGACTGTACTACCTGTGAGCATTCTGTTTACTGTTAAAGTGATGGTCTTTTTGTCTTCACTTTCACATTTTTTTATCTTAGATTTTACCGCTTGGGTATCCTTGTAAATTTTATCATTTTCCACTCCCGAAATATTAATTACCTCATAAGAATTTAGGTTTTTAAATTGATTGCTTTTAATTAAATCTTCAAATGCATCACAAGAAGCACGATAAGGTAAAACACAAACAATATGGCGACACATTTTACCATCCTGTAACTTTTTATAATCTAGAAAACTTAATAAATTTTCGTCTTTCTCGGAACCATCAATAACATTTAACAAGTCTATTATTTCTTGTTCGTAAATGAATTTTTTGTGTAGTTGCTTATTCTTGTCTTTAAGTATTGACTTTGGTTTTAATAATTCAGAGAAAGCGTAGGTGATACCATTACTTTTCAGTTCTTCCATTTTTCTTCTTGAGGATTCATTTGGGTTAAAGGCGAATCTTATCATTTGCGGAAAGCCATAATAAGGATTATCCCATTCTTTTACTTCGTCTTTTGTAAGGTGTTCTTCATCCCATTCTTCTTGGTCTTTAGCAATATTTGTAAACTGGTAGAAAGCTATTATATCGTCATTTGTGAATTCATTATTCATTAGAATACGATAAGGCGTGCCAGAGAGATGAATACGAATTTTAGAGTTTATTGTTTTGGTAGTTGTATCTAATTCATCTATTGAATTGTCATTCAGTTTTAGCTCACTTTTAATTTCTTTAGATTTGAAATCTTTCAGAATTTTGCCATACTCTATTGCTCTTGCACCAAAATGTGTTTCATCAATAAGTAATAAGTCAATTTCATTCTCAAAGACTTCTTTATGTTTTGATTTTATTATATCTCCTTGTAAATCTTGAAGGGTTAAAAATAAAGTGACCTTTTCATTTGCTTCAATTTTTTCTTTGATAATAGTATCACTTTGTAAAAGTGAATTGCTATCGAAAAAAGTAAAACCATCAAATTTAATGTGGCTTTCGACAGTCTTTTTCCATTCCTCTTTTACATCAGCTTTTGCAGATACTACCAAAACAATTTTAGCATTCATTTCTACTGCACAACACATTGATGTAAAGGATTTACCAAAACGCATTACAGCATACATTAATAAGTTGTTCCTGCCTTTTTCTAAGGCTTCTTTGAACCTATCAATAGTTTCCTGTTGATTTGGTCTTGGGTAATAATTTTCCGTTCTATTGTATGTGTGAACTATTGGAATATGGCTGTCATCAAATTTATAATATTGATACTTTGAATCATTCTTATCGTGGGAATCTTTGATGTCAATAATCGCATTATATAGATCATCGGTTGAAGTGTCTTTGAAAAATTCATTTGAGTAATAAGGAATAGCATCTAATGAATCAGGTAATAAACGAGTCTTTTGGGCTTCATTTTCTAAGTATTTATGAACAGCATAGTCTCTAAAAAAAGTTTCTTCATCCACTTTGGCAATTTCTTGAAACTGTTTTTCTAGATAAGGAAAGTGTTTTCTCCACTCATTAAGCCTTGTCTCTATAGGTCTATATGTGTCGCCTACCTTTAAATAATTAGGAATTGTTTCAGTTGTGAACCCATAAATTTGAGGTTCAACTCTTCCAATGATTAAATCATCTAGTAATTCAATATCAATTTGATTGTTATCCGCCATAAATTGCTCAAAATTATTTTTTCATTAAGTCAATGAACCTTACTGTCTTGCGTGTTTCCTTATTTTTCATTGACCAATCTTTTACTAAGCAATAGATACCATTATGTTTAAACATATTGTTATTAAGGCAACCCAAGCAACACGAGTTATTAATTTCTTCCTCTCCAAATAGATTAACTGTTTTTTGAGCTACCTCACCGCAAGAAAATGGAACAACCCCCTTTAAACCATCCATCTGCCAAACATTCCATGAAATGATATAAGAGATGTATTGTATTGATTTAAGTAATGGTTCTTTATCAAATTTGTACTTATAGTTTTCAATAAAAGTAAATAGCATTGCCTCTCTGGCTAAAAGTAAACTATCTCCTTGCCATTCATAAGCATATGTATTTTCATATGCTGTTTGTACTGATTTTAACCATTCTCCTGTGTCATGCACATTTTCATTTATTACTCTCAATTTTCGGTCTAATAACCCAATCCTATCGTCAACCTCAATAAATTTTCCAGATGTTGTGTCATATCGACTAGTTGTATATGGTGCTTCTCCACAAGCAATTTCAAGCCGTTTTTCTCTTATATAACACTTCCAAGTTTTGTTGATAGGAAAAGTAATTTTTTCTCTAATCGTTTCCCACCCATTTCCATCGCCTGTTTTAAACTCTTTATTAAAAACGTTATCTCGTTGAAACCAAGAATTGTCAATTAGGTTGTTCTGAGCGTTACAAATCCAAGACGGTGTAAATACTTCCGCCATATTCTTTACTCTCGATTGTTGTAATATCACATCTTTTTGCACTCTTGGCATTATTACATCTCCATTTATTCCTGTAATTTGCTCAGATTTTATTTGCTTACCTTTGAGGTAGTTATCGCCTAAGTATTCATAATTGGAGGTTGCCCAAATTATATTTTTTTGAGTAGAATGGTCACGGAGTAGAATATCCAAGACTTCTGAATATTTTTCTAAAACTTCATTCTCTAATATGTCTATTTGATTATTCAATTTTTTACTTTATTCGAGACCAACAATTTTTTTCAACAGTCTTCTTAATATTCAAATTCCAGTCGTTGGCAAGGAAAACCAAAGAAGCATTTATTCTTCCTCAATTATCTCTATAATTTTTTGTGTGTCAATACATTTATCTTTTCATAAATCAGGAAATCTATGCTTATTCTTCTCCCACCAACC
>CALCMV010000233.1 GCA_937967535.1 uncultured Saprospiraceae bacterium | reverse complement strand
ACTTTTTTGACGAGGAAATTTTGCGCTTAATTTTTCTCTTGGAAATGGGCGTTTATCTGGATAAATAACCGTTTTCAAGGGGAAAAGTAAGTGTAAAAGTTGCCGTCAAAATGTTAAATTCTTACCCTAAAAGAGTATAATCAAAAACTAAAAAGTTGATACTTTATATATTACATAGCACTTCTTTTCTCCGTCGAATGTATTTTGAACAATGGGGAAAAACTTGGGTCAAAAAAAAGGTACAACCCTTTTTATCCTATTTAAATGAGGATGACAAAATCCTTGATATAGGTAGCGGCAATGGCTTGATTGCCCACACGCTACGTGAGGCGGGATATGAGGTGACACCACTTGATGTGGCAGATTTGAGTTATGAAGAAAGCGTAAAACCGGTGGTGTATGATGGGCGCAAGATGCCTTTTGAAGATGCAACATTTGACGTGGCACTGCTGCTGACGGTCTTGCATCATATTGACGAACCCGACGAGGTATTGCGCGAAGCCTGTCGTGTGGCAAAGCGCGTGATTATCATTGAAGATATTTATGAGAATAAGTGGCAAAAAAAGTTGACCTTTGCAATGGATAGTTTGGTCAATTGGGGCTATGCCGAATGTCCGCATACCAATAAAGACGATGCCGGATGGCGCAATACTTTCCGCGAAATGAAGATGAATCTGAAAGATGTGGCGTACCGGAAAGTTTTATTTTTCTTTAAACAAGGAATTTATCATGTGAAAAATGAGTGAATTTTAATAAATCCCTGTGTATTCAAGGACGACACTCCCGCTACAATAGCCCCAAAAAAAAACGTGTCCGTCCGAAATCGAACAAACACGTCCCAAAAACCATTATGAAAAGAATAAACGAACTATGAAAACCTCTATTAATTAAAACTTTATTATTGTTGTTACATATAGGTTTTACGCTCATAGTTGATAAAAGTTTCAAAAAAAGCAAAAAAAAATTATTTTTTTTTCTGAAACCCCTTTCTTGGGTGCAAGATACAAAAAAAATCATATACAATCAAATATATATCAATTAAAATTTGTTAAATAAAACGTGAATTATCTGTTACAACATATAGAGGCTTTGATATTTACAGCCGAGCAACCGATTCCTTTGAAGGAAATCAGAACTTGTCTGCAAGAAACATTTCAGACAAAATTTAAAAGTGAAGAACTCGAAACTGTTCTTCAAAATCTGATAAAAAAATACGAAGACGACAATTTTTCTTTTGAAATTATCGAAATCGCAGAGGGCTATCAGTTTCTCACAAAGGGCGCGTATCACAATACTGTTGGTACGATGCTCAAGCAACGCACCAAAAAACGCCTCTCGCGCGCTGCCCTCGAAACGCTGTCTATCATCGCCTACAAACAACCTGTCCCTAAAAGCGAAATGGAAAAAATCAGAGGAGTGAGTTGCGATTATTCCATTCAAAAATTGCTCGAAAAGGAACTCATTGCCATCACCGGACGTAGTGATGGTCCGGGACGACCTTTATTATATGGTACGAGCGAAAAATTTATGGACTACTTCGGCATCAAATCCATCAAAGACCTCCCCAAAATAAAAGATTTCAAAACCGCCGACAGTGAAATCGGCGAACCCACTTCTGCCGAAGAAATCGTCGCAAAAGCTGTAACAGACGGTGTGCCACTCACCCCAAATGTACCCGCACCGGAGGGAGAAGCACAGGCAGATTTGCCAAAAGAAAAAGAAAACATGGGGGAAGAAGAATAAGAGTATATTTATTATTAGTTGATAGTTCATAGTTGATAGTTCATAGTTTTTACAATCAATTGAATTGCATCCCGATAACTATACTGATTGTAAAGAACTACGAACTATGAACTATCAACCATGAACTATGAACTATGAACCATGAACTATCAACTAATAATAAACATGCTCTAAAATCGCCCAATGTCCACCGTTTTACTATGAAAAATTTTGACAAATTTACCCAAAATACGCCCTCCGAAGAACCCGCCAAACCACCCCGTCTCAACAAATACGTAGCCAATGCAGGCATCTGTTCGCGCCGCAAGGCAGATGAACATATCAAAAACGGTTTGGTGCAAGTCAATGATGAGGTCGTAATCCAAATGGGCTACCGCGTACAGCCCGGCGATGTGGTCAAATTTGAGGGAAAAATCATCGAACCTGAAAAAAATAAGGTCTATATTCTGATGAATAAACCCAAAAATGTTGTCACCACCGTCAGCGACGAAAAGGCGCGAAAAACCGTCATGGAAATCGTGAAAAATGCCTGTACCGAGCGCATCTATCCCGTTGGACGATTGGATAGAAACACAACAGGTTTGTTGCTACTCACCAACGATGGTTCGCTTGCCGACAAGCTCATGCACCCCCGCAACGGTGTCCGCAAAATCTACCATGTTACGCTTGATAAAGCCCTCACGCGAAAACACTTACAAGCTATCTACGATGGCATCACACTCGAAGACGGCGATGTGATGGTAGATAAAATAAGCTACCTTAATGAAGATGATAAAACCCTTATTAGCATCGAAATACATATTGGAAGGAATCGTATTGTACGGCGTATTTTTGAGCATTTTAAATATGTAGTCAAAAAACTGGACCGCGTATATTATGGCGGATTGACCAAGAAAAAAATCACACGCGGTCATTGGCGACATTTGACGGAAAAAGAAGTGATTATGCTAAAACATTTTTCTTGAGTAGTGATTCAAGTCGCAAGACAAAATTAACGCGAATAATGTGTTGTGTATTTTTAATGTGTTCGACAAAATGAGAATTTAAAATTATAAAATTAATTTAAATATTTATACAAGTAAAAATAAATTATTCGCGTTCAATTTTTTTTATTAAAAATAAACTTCGTAATTGTTCGATTTTCAAATTTAAAGATAAATTAAATACATAATTTTATTTTAAATGTAGTGTAAAAAAAATCCTATTTTCAGGCTAATTATTTGACTTCCGGCAGCAAAGCAGTCTGTTCTTTTATCGCTCAAATTTCTTTTTTAATTTCAAAAAACGAACTTCATAATATTGGTAAGTAAGATGCGACACCCAAATCGTTAGCATGAGCAATGATAAGATATAAATAATGGGAAATTGTTGAATGATATTATAAAGAAAATCAATTTTTTCAACAGCAAAACGCAATATATACGACACTAATGGATGCAATAAATAAATGCCATACGACAATGTACCAAAATACGTAAAAGGTTGAATTTCAAAATTAAACCAACGTTTTCGCGTACTAAAAGCAACGGTAGCAATCACCAAAGCAAAGAAGACTGCCTGATACAGTGAACGCAATAATTTATGCAATCCGATAGGGTCAAATATCGCAATTAATCCGGCAACGAGTAGGGCTGCCTGAAACCAGAAATTATTCAATAATCGCTCGAAATACTCACTCGGACGAGTGGATGGATGTAGCAACAATGCCAATAAAATTCCCGCCAACATAAAATGAAAACGACAAGTACGCACCCAAGCCGTCAGCAACTGCGGAAGTTCCAAATAATTCAAACAAACCGCCCAATAAAAGCTATAATAAATGATATATAGCAGCAATACAGTCAATATTTTACGCTTCGCGCGAATAATGATTCCAATAAGTAAGGGGAAAAATAAATAGAACTGTTCCTCCACACCAATACTCCACAAAATATTGATACTACCTACGGTATCGGGCCATATTTTGACCACCAAATTCGGCAGCATCAACACACACATCAACAAACCCTGCACAAGCGGAAAACCCAACAACGACTCGCCTGTAAAATGCGGAATCACAAAGACATGCACAACAATAGAAACAAAAAGCACCAAATAATACAAAGGCAAAATCCGCAACACACGCCGCAAATAAAAGGCGCGAAAATTCATCTTCCCATACTTACCAATTTCCGAAAGCGCGAGATAACACAACAAAAAACCCGACAATTCAAAGAAAAAATTCACCGCTTTACCGCCTTGCGTATACGCACAAGCATTTTCGGCATAGGAGATATTCATCATATGCAAATGATGCCGCCCATGCCCGATAAGTACCAATGCCGCCGCAATAAAACGCAAGGTATTCAGCCCCTCCAAATATCGTTTTGCCTGTGTCAAATCAGTAAATTTAACTCTAAAAATCTCACCTCTCTCGTCTCACCTCTCTCGTCTCAAGTCTCCCGTCTCACCTCTCTCGTCTCAAGTCTCCCGTCTCTCGTCTCCCGTCTAATACCCATATTTTGCCCACCATTTTTTGAGTCTTGCGCGAAGCGTATTTTCTTGTGGATTATCTTGTGGTTCGTACCATTTTTTACCGTCGAGTTCGTCGGGCAGGAAATTGTGGTCGGCAAAATTGCCCTCAAAATCGTGTGCGTATTTATAGTTTTTTCCGTAGCCCAAATCTTTCATCAGTCGTGTCGGTGAGTTGCGTAGCGAAAGCGGAACGGGCAGATTTCCCGTCTCGCGGACGGTCTGTTGGGCTTGCTTAATCGCCGCATATGCCGAATTACTCTTAGGCGAACAAGCCAAATAAATCGTCGTTTCCGACAAAATGATACGCGCTTCGGGCAAGCCGATAATATTCACCGCCTGAAAACAATTATTTGCCAACAACAGCGCATTGGGATTCGCCAAGCCAATATCTTCCGCCGCAGAAATCAACAAACGCCTTGCGATAAACTTCACATCTTCGCCGCCCTCCACCATTCGCGCCAACCAATACACCGCCGCATTGGGGTCGCTACCACGAATGGATTTGATAAACGCCGAGATGATGTCGTAGTGCATTTCGCCGTTTTTGTCGTATAGGGCGATGTTTTTTTGGAGGCGTTCTGTTACGGTTTTATTGTCGATGATGATATGCTCATCCGTTTCGGCATTGACGACTATTTCGATGATATTCAGTAATTTACGGGCATCTCCTCCGGCGTATTGCATCAGGGCTTCGTCTTCTTTTATCTCAATTTTTTTTGTTTTTAAAAAGGCATCATTCGCAAAAGCGTGTTCCATTAATCCGCGTAAATCCTCGCGTGTATGCGGCTGCAATACGTACACCTGCGCCCGCGACAGCAATGCCGAAATAACCTCAAAAGACGGATTTTCAGTCGTCGCACCAATGAGCGTAATCACGCCCGACTCCACCGCACCCAAGAGCGAATCTTGCTGCGATTTGCTGAATCTATGGATTTCATCAATAAATAAAATCGGATTCGGACGGCTGAAAAATTGTTGCTTTTTGGCTTTTTCGATGGTTTCGCGGATGTCCTTCACGCCCGAATTAATCGCACTCAAACTGAAAAACGGACGCTCCAATTGATTCGCAATAATCCGCGCCAAAGTGGTCTTCCCAACGCCCGGCGGTCCCCACAAAATAAACGAAGGTATCCGCCCGCTTTCGATGGCTTTTCGCAAAACAGCATCCTGCCCGACCAAGTGCTGCTGTCCAATGTACTCGTCGAGGGTCTTGGGGCGTAGCCTTTCTGCTAGTGGTGTGTTTTGCATTGATTTCTTGATTTGGTGGGGTGGGGTGAAGATACGGAATGTAAGTTTGATTTTTACCTAAAAATCGCTTACCTTTAAGTAGTTTTTATTACGAAAAATATCATTACATGACACAACCAATTAAATTAGATACTTCGGATAGTCAATTTATTATCAGCATAGATAAGGACTTTCTCGATAAGGAAGCATTGCTCGAACTTATAGATTATCTACGTACAGAGTCGCTTGCACGCGAGGTTGATTTTGATGAAGATATTGAAGCACTCGGTAGAGAAATCAAATCGAAATGGTGGAAGAAAAATAAAGACCGATTCATCCCAAAAGAAGAGCAATGAGCAAAATAATCCTTGATTCAAATATTATTTTTTCGGCACTACGCGGTACAAATTCTTTGACTCGAAAACGTATTTTGAAAAGCAAAGAACAGTATTTTGCGCCCAATTTTCTGATTGGTGAAATTTTCATACACAAAGAACGTATTATGAAAAATTCAAAAACCTCAAAAGAAGAAACCTATAGCTACTTCCTAAAGATAATTACAAAAATTAACTTCGTCAATGAGACAAATATCTCTATTCTCAATTTTATAGACGCTTACCGATTATGTAAAAATATAGACGAGGACGACACGCCTTTCATAGCCCTATCACTCGAACTCGGCTATCCGATATGGACGCGAGATAAGGAACTCAAAACGGGCTTGCAACAGAAAGGATTTACGCACTTTTTTGATGAGAATGTAGGTAAAGGGTAAGCCTTTCTTTTACTTTTAGCAATTTTATTTTAGTGGATAATATAGATTACGTATTTTGTGCAAAAATATACGCAAAATAATACCTAACACTGATATGGCAACAAAACCTGTAGTAAACACTAATTCCACGTACAATTTAAACGGCTTACCTTCCGACAGGAGATTTGAAGAATTATTACACCGAATTTTCCAGTATCGAATTAAAGATGACTTGAAAGGTGATTTTGATGATGCTCTGTTAATGCCAGGAGTTGCTGAAAAAGGTGTTGATATTTCACTAAAATTAAAGGGAAAAAACAACGGCGCAGTTCAATGTAAAATGAATACCAGTGGTACCCTCAATAAACCTGCTGCTGCTAAAGAAATCATTAAATTTGTCTTGTACTATTTACAAGATAATGAGCTAATCAACGATATTGACACATTCCAATATTATCTTGTTGCTTCCGGTAAGTTTGCTTCTACTTCTATCACTCTTTTGGGAGATTTTAAAAACAAAATCTTAAGAGAACCCGATTTGCAAAAATGGACAGAGGCAGTTTTGAAGGAATATTCAGCCTTCAAATCAATAACATACAAATCAGTTGAAAAGGATTTAAAAAGCGCATTATCCAAACTAAATGTAAAGCAAAGAAGCTACAGTGAGATTAACGGTTGGTTGAGCAAATACCCGGAAATAGTCAGTGAGTTTTTTGAGGTCAAAAAGGTAATTGAAAGTGCTGGAGTTGAAAAAAAATTAAACAATATTATAGGAATAATCAACCCAGACCTCGAAGCTAAAGCTCAAAAATTAATCTCGGATTATTATAAATCTGCAAAAGCTCACCTTGATTCAGTAAAATTTATTGGACATGATATACAACAAGGAAATAGACCACGTAATATAACGGTTTCAAAACTATATATCGAACCTTATTTCAAAGAAAGGAGAAATATAACCTCTGACGAGGAAGATGCTGAAGTTCAGAAAGAGTTACGTATTCAAGACGTTTTTCAAAGACCTAACA
Organism: uncultured Saprospiraceae bacterium; assembly: GCA_937967535.1. Classification (GTDB taxonomy): domain Bacteria; phylum Bacteroidota; class Bacteroidia; order Chitinophagales; family Saprospiraceae; genus JAHDEO01. The sequence goes on along the minus strand of CALCMV010000233.1, from coordinate 5,457 downwards.
ATTATATAATACTTGGGGATCCCGGTGCAGGAAAGTCTTTGACTGTAAAGAGTCTAATTTTACGTTTCATAAAAAATAGAGCAAATGTTGGTGGATTAAAGACATGTAAAGAACATATACCATTCAGAATTGAACTAAGAAAATATAATGAACTGAAAGCCAAGGGGACGATTAACATTCTATCTTATCTAACGACGTTGTTGAAAAGCGAATATCAACTCAATGATGTAGAAGAAAAAGTACTTGAATACATTATCCAAAATAAGCCCACTCTATTCTTTTTCGATGGTTTAGATGAAATATTCGATGTAGGACAAAAAAATATTGTGAGAGATGATATTGTAAATTTTATAAATGTTAATCTAAAAGTTAAAGGTATAGTTACCTCAAGATTTAGAGGCTATCATGATATTTCTTTTCCCGAAGATATTTTTTCCGAGTTTGAAATACAAAACTTTGATAATGAGCAAGTAGATAAATTCATTGGAAAATTTTATGCTACACAAATTTCAAATAGAAAACAACGAGAAATTGAAATTGAAAGTTGTAAAAATCAGTTAAGGAATGTCGATAGGAAGCTAAAAACCAATCCATTGATTCTGTCTTTGATGTCTTTATTAGCTATTAATAAAATTGTGATACCGGACTCAAAATTAGACGTATATCGCTCTATAACCAACACCCTTGTGGAGACGCGAGATAAAGACGAAAAAAATCTAAAGATTAAATTAAAAGTGAAAAGTAAGCGAGCAACGCTCGGTCATTTGGCTTATTGGCAATATTGCCAAATGACTAACCAAAAAAAGATTGGTCGTAAATTAGCTGAAAAGGCTATTGCAAACTATCTAATACAGCTTAAAAGTGATCCGATTAATGATGAGTATGAAGCAACAGAAGCTGCTAATGATTTTTTAGATTATGCTGAAAGAAGGTCAATTTACTTTGATGATAATTTCACGCATAAGACATTTCTTGAATACTACACAGCAGATTATATTTTCACAAGGTTTCATAATAGTTGGAAGCATAGTAAACGAGACGAGATTATAAGTCAACATATTAAAAATTCATCCTGGCATATTGTATTTGAATTATTAATAGCAATGATAGATGAAGGGCTAGTAGAAAGCGATGCACTTGACGAGTTGATAATGACTCATATGGATATGAACGATCCGACATGTATGCATTTCTTGATTGGTTTATTAGGCGGTGTGGATAATATTGGTGAACAAGTAAAAGAAAAAATTATAGCCGGAACAATACATTTGTTAATACAATTAGATGGTGAAGAAACTAATGAAAATAAGGGAACATATACGAAAGGAAGTTTATTTCGTCCTTTGAGTCAATTAAATCGAATAGTTGAAATTAAAAACTTGATACAGAAGATACTATTTGATTTTGAAGAAATGCAACTTGCGGTGTCGGAAAGGATTAATTTGTATATATTGATTGAAGAATTGAGCCTTGTGGATTGGGATGAAGTTGAGGAACAATATATAACTTATGAAGAGGGAGCTAAAATTAATGACTATAAAAATGACAGTTTAGTTTTGTTTATACACCATTGTTTGAGAGATAAAGAAGATAGGAGGAAAGATATTGTTTCAATCTTATATCAACAGGTAGAAGTTTTTGGAATTGAAACTATTTTTAAAGGTATACCATATAAGTTTCAAAAAGGTGTGGGGAAAATAGCAACATTTTATATATTTCTTAGGTACAACGATTATAGTTCGCAAAACAAGCTCAAACAAGAATTAGAGTATTTAGAAAGTGTAGGGGTAACTTTAGATACTTTAAAAAAACATAATGCAAAGTTTAGATACCTCAGTAAGGAAGAACTAGAAAAAGCTATTAGTCTATTCTTGGTTGTCGAAGACAAGATAGTAAATGATTTCTTGGAATTACTTTTATTTGGTATGGAGAAGAAATCATTATCATCATTTCGTGAATACATGAAACATTCAAAATTTGCTAAACTTGTCGAGAGTATTCCTGAACGAAAACGAAAACCGTTGTAGAAAACCTATTCACCCTCCCTCTTATACAAATAAATCAAATAAGCATACCACCCCACCCCAACGGCATACATCACCACCGTAATCAAAAAAATCGTCACATAGCGATATTCCAGTTGCCGCATCCAAGCGAATAGCTGCATACTCACAAACCAACTGCCCGACCAAATCGAGGCATTCAGCGCACTAATCATCTCCTGATTGCGCTCGCCAACGTAGTACATGGTCAGTTCGGAAGTCATCGGTCCGGCGGCGTTCATAAAAGGTTGGCGAATCATATAGAAAAACACCGCGATACCTGCTGCAAAACTCGCCCCGGCGTAGTATTCCGTCGTAGCCATGATGAGCAAACACAGCACCGCAACCGTCTGAAATCCCGTAATCGCCACACCATAACCAAACCGCCGCCTGATATGCGGCATAAATAAAATCACAATCGCCACCAGCACATACGTACCCGCACTCATCATCGCAAACGTATCAGCTTCAATGCCATGAATATTTAGAAAAAATAAATTAATCACAGGAATCGTAAATCCTGCACCAATCGCAATAATCAAAGTCGGAATCAAAGTACTCACGATTCGCCCCCAATCATAGGGGCGCACCACATCGTATATCGTATAAAATATTTTATCTAAATCGCTATTGGTTTCGCGGACAGGAATCGGGTCGGAAAGTTGCTCGTCAATTTGAATTTTGGAAATAAAATAAAACGATAAATAACCAAACGCAGAAAAGAGAATCAGCATATTACGCTCATCAAAAAAGGCAGGATTGAGCGTATTCAACACAAAATGCACGATGCCCGCAAAAAAGACCGTCACGCTCCACATCTGAAACCACATCGCGATGGCTTCCGAGTGATGTTCACGCTTGACATTCAGCAAGATAAAGGGCAGTCCCGTCACTTGCAAAAACACAAATCCGGCACCCCAACCCCGCATTGCCCATGTGAGCAAAATATCCAAATGATTTTCGGCAGCATAAATGGAAAGCAAAGAAAAAGTCGGCACAACAGCACAGGCAATATAAAAAAAAGGTTTCAAGCGTTTGCCCCTCACAAAGAAGCCCAAAGGCGCAGCCAACAACATCACTCCCAAGAAACGCTCTGCCACAATATCGGCAATTTCGTAGTCAATATAGCCCTCATTCTCCATGAAATAATTGAACAGAATAAAGAAAGCCGAATTAATCAACTGCAAACAAAACTGCGCTCCGATGAGGTAAAAAACATATCGTTCTACCCGTCCGTACCCCGCCAAAATCTCCTTCATAATGGTTATTTTAATGGTTAATGGTCAATGGTTAATGGTTAATTTTTTTGTTTTTGCTACGCGAAAACACCTTATTAACCATTGACCGTTAACCATTAACCATTATTGCGTTTTCTGTGCTTCTTCGATGATAATTTCGTTGGCATTTTCGGCTTGAATGTAGGCATAACGTCCGCCGCCTGCTTCGGCAAATTGACGCAAACGATAACCGACAGAGTTATTTTTTTCTTTTGCATAATAAAACACCGAAAGCGTTTTATCTTCGTTTTTGTGGCGTTCAATCAGGCTGAGATGACGTTTGAAAGTTTCAAAATCACCATCGGTGGCGAGTATGATTTTGTTGTTGCCATTTTCAAGATAATTGCGGGTCAGAACATCGTAGGCTTCGCGCAGACCGCTTTCTACTTCCGATTTCCCCGAAGGCTTCAGACTTTCTAATGTATTGTAAATCAAGTCTTTTTCGGTAGAAGATGTAGGCTCCAACAGCACTTTTGCTTCGTCAGAAAAGGTAATAATACCTACATTATCTTCGGGGCGCATCTCACCGACAAGGTGCTGAAAAGAACTTTTGAGCAGGAACAATTTCTCCGCTGTATTCATAGACTGCGATACATCGAGCAAGAAAATCAAATTGTTGGGCGCGTAGCCTTGGAGTGCGCTCACATTGACGAGAGAGTCGGTATTGAGGCTGGTTTCGTCAATGGGTTGCTCGCCGGGAGCGATGCTTGTGTCGTCTATATTTCGGACTTTAAACCAATGGGGTTCTTCCGCCATTTTTATCAATTTTACAGGCGAGGCATCTACAAAAATATTGTACTGCAAAACCAAACCATTCCCCACACGATTAAATTGTTGAAGTATCTCCCGATTGTAAAAATAATAGTTTGGCGATTGCATGATGTATCGTCGGTCGTTCACATCAGCAAGGGTATATTTTTGTACATAATTGCTGATATAGGTCGCCAATTTGAGGAGATGGTCGTAGCGTACATACACACCTTCGTAAGATTTGCCCTCTATCTGTTTGGAGAGACTTTCGGCTTCTATTTCGCTGATGAGTTCGATGGCGAGGTCGAGGTCGCGGCGAGCATCTTCTACCTCTTCTATGCTATTTTTCCGCAGGGCATACAAAACCCGACGTGCCGGCTCAATGATACTTTTTAATTGCTCTGCATGACGGAGATATTCATTATCAGTATCTTTAATTTGATAATATTTTTGCGCCAATTCGAGGGTGCTGATGATACCCATATTTGCGCTGCGAAATGCCTCAAAATGCGTTTCGCATTTATCCAAAATCTTAAAAAACGTCTTGAGATTTTCTTCTTTTTTGTATTTTCTTTCGCCAATATATTTTTCAATTTGAATGCTAAATTCGGCGATGCTATCCATGCTTTGTTTCATGCTTTGGATGGCATTATTCAGAGGAACTTGGTGTTGGGAAGGCACATTTGCACCTAGAACAAAAGCGCGATTGTACGCCCGTGTCGGGTCGATATTGAAGGTGAGTGTTTCGAGAAAATCGGTGTGCTCGTATTTGAGATTTGCCTTGCGATAAAGCGGGTCAATATTGAGATATTCGAGGGCTTTGAAATTGAGTTTGCCCAACTCTACGCGGTAGCCCCACAAGGCGTGTATATAGTCATTGGCGAGTTCGGCATAGGCGTTGTAACCCTCTTGGGCTTTGGGTGTAAGTACGGCTTGTGCCTGAGCATTTATTCCGAAAAATAATATAATAAAAAGTATAGCAAACTGTCTCATTTTGAACGATTTATTGTCATTGCTTGATTGTTTCATTGATTTATTGCCCGATTGTTGTAAGGGTTTTTGCGAAGTAATCGAACCCTGAAAATATGAAGCAATAAAACAATGTTAGTCGTTCAAAGATAAGATAATTACGGCGTTATTTATTAGCAATAGTTTGTGCAATTCTTTCTAATTCAAACAAATTATAATTTTATTTTATTGTAAAAAATTCACTATTAATATTTTTATTATAAAAATTAAAATTATTTTGGTTGCCCGTTTAAGTTTGCTTGCGGGATAGTACTCGTCTGACGAAGGTTTTTGTGAAATGTAGTGATTTGCCTCATAAAATATTCGCATTGAATAAAGGGATTCGTCTGACGAGTATTCGCTTTAGGCAAAGTTAAATG
>CALCMV010000232.1 GCA_937967535.1 uncultured Saprospiraceae bacterium | reverse complement strand
AGGGGCAATGACATCTTCAAATATGTCGATAATCTGTCGGCAGCTTATGACTTGAATCATTTGACGGTTTCGGAGGAAGTTCCCGCTGATTATGCAATTATGAAAGAGGATTGTGTTGATGTAATTGAGGAATCATCGTCGCCATATACCAAGATATGTGAAATTAATAAGCAACAAAAACCCACTTAAACACATCCCCTTCCCCAACATCTACGCTACAAATATTAAGATTTAGTTTAGATTAAAATTAAAAACATTCACCCATCAAAAACATACGCCATACACAAATCAATTGTCGCTTCAATCCCTTGTTTATGAGTACGTTCCATACCATGCGAAGCCGACACGCCCGGACCGACCACTGCCACTCGAAAATCGCGCCCGGCACGCAAGGCAGCCGAGCCGTCGGAGCGATAAAAAGGGTACACATCCTGCACAAAAGGAATATTATTTTTTTGGGCTAATTGCACCAATTTTTTTCTGAATTGATAATCATAAGGACCCGAAGCATCTTTGGCGCAAATAGAGCAAGCCGTTTCGCGCCCTTCGTGGTCTTTGCCGACCACGCCCATATCAATCACAAGCAACTCTTCAATCGTGTCCGAATGTCCACTCGAACCACCATGCCCGACCTCTTCATAATTCGTAAAATACAACTCAAGGGGTACTTCCCGCCCTGCCTCCTTGAGCCTCCGCGCAATCTCAAACATCACAAAACAGCCCGCCTTATTATCCATAAAACGCGACTTGATAAAGCCCGAAGCCAAGTCCTGATAATAGGTTTCAAAACAAATAAAATCGCCATTTCGGATGCCCAGTGTAGCCACATCTTCCCGGCTTTCGACCAGTTCATCAATGCGAATGTGCATATTGTACAAAGTGCGTTGAGCAGTGCGTTCCTCCCGATTGGTATGCACCGAAGGATTGTCGAGCAGCAACGAACCCGTATATACGCGCTCGTCCAGCGTGTAGATGCGACAATGCCCGCCCTCATAACTATTCAGCGAAGGTCCGCCCACTTTGGAAAGGCGAATCTGCCCTTCTTTCGTCACAGACGAAACAATCCCCCCAAGCGTATCTACATGCGAAGTGATACTCAATTTGGGCGATGCACCCAAGGCACATTTGACGGCTCGTTTATTCGTAAATTGCGGTGCATACCCCAAGCCGGTCAGATAATCGAAGATGTATTGACAGGCTTTATCCGTAAAACCCGAAGGCGAATCTATCGCCACTAATTCCCTCAAAGGACTATAATTCAGCATTTTATAATGATTAATGATTAATGGGGGGTTGTGGTTCATAGTTTATTATTATGCTAATGAATAAATATTTTTATAATTTGTATTTAATTTATTATCAAATAAATATGCGATTCAAATTCGAGTGTAAAAATAGAATGTGGACTATCTCTCACTAGCAAAAAAAAGAAACCCGATATTCAAAGAATATCAGGTTTCTAATATTTTCAAATTTATGAACACCATTAATAATTATTCATAAACTCAATAAACTTATTCATTAATGATTAACGGACAATTTGAGTGCTTTACGCCCTTCTTCCGTAATTACACTGATAAAGTAAGTACCTGTTGGCAGATTGCTTACATCCATTGTAAATAATTGGTCTTGTACATTATTGTGAACTTCGCTTTGAACGGCGCGTCCCATAATGTCGAACAAGTGGATTTGTACCGTCTCCGAAGCTTCTTCGAGGTCGAGTAAGATATTCACAGTTTCGCTTGCCGGATTTGGCATGAGCGTAATTTGTGAATCATCCAATTCCGGTTCATTGACACTTACGGTACAATCTCCTCCCACAGGTGGCGTAACATTGAGCCTCAATATGGCAGTAACACCACTATTAAAACCACCGGTGAACCAAGTAGATACACCATTCGCATCCGGTGCAACTACAATGGAAGCCACTGTCGGGTAATTAATGGTACCCGAAGCAGTAATAAAGAAGAAATTGCTACCAATATACTCAACCATCAGTACATAAATACCATCAGCAACCATATTTACCGGATCTCCGGGTGAAGAAAAATTAGCCAAATCAACTGTAATCAATTCATCAGCAACATCATCTGCGGTGACTTCGTACTCATGAAATCCTATGACACTTACATTATTTTGGTCAAGAGCTACAGCAGGATCATTGACCTCATAGAGAATAACAGTAAGCATTTCGCCGAGAATACTATCCGGTTCACTAATTGCGAATGTAGCTGAAAGAGCCTCTATGTCGTTTTCAGCAAAAAATAAAGCACCCATAGAGAAATCGCCACCGCCACCAACGGTGATACCTCCCGGATTGAGACCTCCATCGTCAAGAGCAAAGAAATCTTCTGTGATATTGAAAGATAAGGTTTCTTCGTCAAGTCCCTGAAGATAATTGCCGATAGCTTCGCCGTTGTTGAAAAATCTTACAGTATATTCTCCGATAGGTCCGGGCAGATACTCATCAAAAGTGACTGTCGAATCAGAGCGTGAAGTCAATACATCAACATTTTCGGTGAAAGTAGTCACTGCACCGTCAGGGTCGGTAATTTCACAAGTAAGTACAATGTCCGTTTGGTTATTGTCTGTTCTGTTGCTTACAGTAGTTGCCAAATCTTGGAGTGCAGTAATCTGGCTACATGGTGTAGAATGGGCGTAAGCAGTAGTAGATTGAGAAAGATTGAACGGATTACCTATGGTAGCATTGATAGGCTCATTTGCCAATATGACTTTAAGCTCGTTGCAAAAATCCAAAGTAAGCATGATAGCCGGAATAGTAAGCGTATCATTTTCACCTCCCATAGTAATCGGGTCACCTGCTACATTATTACAAATAATAACAGCTACTGCTCCAAGTTCCTGAGCATTTCCGGTTTTTTCCTGAAATTGGCAGGCACCTCTGTCAATAACAGCTATGTTGCCTGCTATTTCAGCACCGTTCATAATAGAATTCTCACCTGCTGCGGTAAGACATCCTTCATTATCGTCTGCCAAAATAAGATTACCTGTAACATCTTCGATATCGATTAATTGAGGACCAAATGTAGCCGTGCCAATATCGGTAAAGATACCCGCCGCATCAGCAGGGCTGTTGATAATCAAGCCTGCTTGTGCCTGTGCCGAGATGTTTGTCAGCAATGCTACTGCGAGCAAACAAGAAAATTTAAAAAATTTTGTAAAAGAAGTTTTCATAGAAATTCGGATTTAGTATTATGTAATTAAAAAATATGTAATCAATTGAAATTGCATGTGTTTTATTCCTCCCGAATGTAAATTTGGGTATTGAAAAATGTTTTATGAAAGTCAGAATAAAATTGGAAGGTTTATTTTTAATTGTAGATGCACGAATTGATTACTTGTTAAAATTCAAATCAAAGTTAATAGAAAGAAATGATTTTTTATAATTCTTTTCAACTTGTTAAGTAATTATAAATAAAACAACTTTTCCTTATTTTTAATATAATTATTTTTAAAATAAAAAAACATTAACTATAAAATAATTTATAATTGTGTAAAAAGATTGAGGCATAGAAAAATATAGGTGTTTTTAATTAATTAGAATTATTTTTTAATCCATATTTTAATTTCAATTAGCAATTTACAAATTTGCTATTATAAAATAATAAAAATACATTTATTTTGACAAAAAAAACGAATTTGGAATAAATGATTTTTTAATTCAATGAAATGTTTTGCAAGATTTTTGGCTTGGTTTTATTTGATAAAAATAATGATAATTTTTAGTTGTTAAAAATATTTTATCATCATTTCTAATTATTATTCAAAAAAAAGTACAAAATAATGTTCACCTTTTTTCGTTTTAAGACATATAAGGGTGTAACATCATCACCTAATAACACTTAAAACAAGTAGAAATGATACATAAAAACACTTATGGAAACCCCAGCCTGAATATTCCGACAGACCGATTTGAATTGGCATATAATTTCACGCTAAATAATTTGTGTCGTTCGGAAGAAGTACGTCCGACCAATGCCCCCTTACAAATCCTCCGACTTATATTGGAATCTCCACGCGACAATACGAGTCATGCACTCGAATTATGGTTGTTTTGCGAAGCCCGAAAGATTTTTAATAAAATCAAAAGAACAGGACTACGCCAACAAGCCATTCACCAACAAATCGTTCAGCGTTTTGTCATGCAATTGGCTCCCGAAAAACGCCCAAATAAAATATTATATATCCAACTGCTCATCTTCAATATTCTTGAAAAAATGGGCTTTGTGAGTGGTAAGTAAGTTTAAGATTATCCCGTACAGTTGTCGGGAAAGTTTAAGTTTAAGATTAAGTTTAAGATTAAGTTTAAGTTTAAATAATTAAAAGTGTCGCTTAGTTCTTGGACTTTGGACATTAGGGAATTTGGTATTAGGTAAATTGTTTTTATCAAATAATTATAAAATAAAATTAATTGAATGTTTTTTATCTTAATAAAAATAAAATAACTGATAATCAATTACTTACGATTTAAAACCGAATTTCCCAGTTACCGAATTTCCAAAATGCCTAAAGTCCAGTTAGTTCAGTCTAAGCACTTATTTGCTCTAAAAAAAGAAACCCGCTTATGTTAGCGCAAATTCATGAATTTGCGCTAACATAAGTGGGAAAAATTTAGATATATTTTGATTTAAATTATTTACCAAACATACCACCCAATTTATCAGCAGCCGCATCTTTTAATTTATCGGCAACATCTCCACCGCCTTCGGCAGCACCGCCAACCAAACCGGATGCAGCGTCTTTCAAGCCGCCTAAAGCACCACCTGCATTGCCCATCAAGCCACCGAGCATACCCGCAGCACCACCGCCGCCAAGTAGGTTCATGATATTGCTCGAATCAATGCCGTCATTGTCGCCATCAGATTTGAGCATATTGGAAATACCACCAACCATGCTACCCATACCTGCACCTGCGGCAAGTCCTGCAACAGATTCCGGCAAGCCCATCTTGCCCATGATTTTTTGCATAAATAAGCCTTTGATACTCCCAAAAATACCATTACTCGCCAATCCGCCGCCACCGGCACTATTGAACATCCCCAAAAGACCTTCTGTATTTCCACTGCTGATTTGAGAGGTCAAACCCTCCTCAAGGCTTTCTTGTGCCAAAGGGAGCATTTCTTTCGCTTGTTCGGGTGTCACTCCTGCCTGACTCGTAATTTGACCGAGTGCGTCTCCACCAACCATTTCCATAATTTTGTCTAACATATTTATTTGTTTAATTTAAATGTTTGATAAAAAAATATATTTCACTTGTTTATACGTAGGAATCGTTGGTAAGGTACGACTCTAAAGTGATTTTAACATAAAAAGGAAAGTGTTTTTAATGGTTTATCTTTTTTAATATATTTTCGATATGTTCGTCAAATTAAAAATTACAAAATCAACGGCAAGCAATTTATTTATTTTTATTTTTGTAAAAACATGAATATTAATCTAATGTAAATTACATTTTTAGAGTATGTTTGAAAGTTTAATTTTATCTCTTTTTTGAAGTCCATAAAAAAATGCCTTCATAAATGAAGGCATTTCATTTTTCCGTATATCGGAGAAAAAATGCAAAACAATCAAAACACCGATGCAATGCTGCTATCGCTATCTCATTGACAGTTCTCTGAGTTGCAAAAGCGTTTGTTCAATACGAGCTACTGCTTCAATATCATCCTTTAGGCACGGAATATCAAAAGAGCTATTCATGTGCTTGGCATCCAACCAGTAATTGGCGACACTTTTGTACTGGCACTTAACGGCGAGTCCCATAGCATCTCTATGGTATTTCTTATCCACATCAATAATATTGCGCGGATGAAAACTCAAAACCATTTGGTCAAACTGCCCGTTATTTTGCAGCCAAGTTTGTTGAATCGTCACTTCGTTGTTTGGATGTATGGTCACACGAAAGCGTATACCACGTTGAAATTCATTGTCTTGCGAATTTCTTTGTAGCTCTACACTCAATTGTTCGGCTAACATCGCAAAGTGCATACTTCTAAGGGTTTGTGCATGCGTAGATACACAAAGCAGCAGCATAAATGCTGTTGTGAAGGTTCTCATAAATGATACTTAGTTTGGTTAAAAAAATCTATCCAAACCATTTGCTGACCACTGTTCAATTGGAGGTGAAATCTCCCGTTACTCCATACTTTATCTGCTGGATATTGGGGAATTAGGAAATTTGGTATTAGGTAAATTGTTTTTTATCAAAAAATTATAAAGTTAAATTAATTAAATATTTTTTCATCTTAATGAAATGAAATAACTAATAATCAATTACTTACGATTTAAAACCGAAATATCCAAAGTCCAGAAATAAGTTAAGGAGCAAATAATAAATTCCAAATTGAGTTGGCTAATAAGTTGAGTTGCTTTTTTTGGAGTTTATTCGAGTGGATTTTATTTACGATTATCTAAGAATTATAAATTTACGCTAAAATAAGATGCAACGCAAGTTAATCACAAAAAAATCTCGTAAAATTGCATTATTGCGACTTCCCTTATTTTCGCGCAGCGAAAATTAATAACAATCGAAGAATCGAACAATGAAAAGAATATTTCTATCTGAAAAAATTATATTTCCGGCTATCATTGTCAATGCTGTGATTATCTTTTGGATGTCATTTCCCAATTGGCGCGACGATAATGTACTCAAACTTATAGACGATTTTTTCATCGTCTTTTTCCTCCTCGAAGCCATCGTAAAAATCTCCGCTTTTGGCTCAAAAGCCTATTTCAAAGACAATTGGAATCGCTTTGATTTTGCATTGGTCATTGGCAGTCTTCCTGCTTTATTGTCGGCATTTTTGCCCATCCCCAACACTTCCATTTTACTCATATTCAGACTTTTACGACTCATTCGTTTGGTCAAATTTCTGTGGTTTATCCCAAATATGAAACACATTCTTGTCGGTTTGGGCAGGGCATTCAAAGCCTCTGTTTTTGTACTGATAGCATTGGCATTTCTCAATATCTTGCTCTCCGTTATTTCCTGTCAATTATTTGGCGAAGATGTCCCCAAACTCTTCGAAACCCCGCTTACCTCCTCCTACACTATCTTCCAAATGTTTACCATAGAAGGCTGGAACGAAATCGTAGAACAAGTCGAGAAAAGTGACCCCACACATTCAGCCACCAACATCGCCGGAATTCGGATGTACTTTGTCATCATCGTACTATTTGGCGGTGTATTCGGCATGTCGCTTGCCAATGCGATTTTCGTAGACGAAATGACGATTGATAATAATGCAGCCCTCGAAGCAAAAATTGACGTTTTACAAGAAAAAATTGACCAATTACAACGTACATTAGCAGAAAAATCGTAAATTGTACATTCGTATTATCATTATTCCTTGTACAACTTATTGAAATGGATAATGATATACTTTTTTAGCGTATAAGTGAAAGTACAAGTTTATCCCGTACAGTTGTCGGGGAAGTTTAAGTTTAAATAAGTAATTCATTTTCAATAAATTATCATATCAATAACCTGTGAGCAAATAATAAGTATAATATTGATTTACAATAAAATAAAAAATAATAATAAAATACGTTTAATAAATTCTAAATATTTAATTCGAGTTGCGGATTACGTGTTACGAGTTATCAAACACAATGAAAAATGGCATTTTGGGTCAAATAAACTCAAAAATACCTCTTTTTCACCTTTAATTAGCCAAGTCATAAGCCCTAAGTCGCTAAATCGTAACTTGAGTTATTTAACAAACGTTTACCTACTACTTAGCCTCTTGCTAATCAGCCTATTATTTGCTTGTGGTGGTAATTCAAACAACAGCCCGACCACCGAAACTCCCCCCAAAATCGAAACTATCGAAACCACTCCGCAACCCAACCTCCCCGACCCGTTTTCTGATTCCACATTAATTAAAAATAAAGCCCGAAATATTGCGCTCATCCTCAAAAATGCCGACTGGCACACCCTCGCTACACACGCACACCCGACCGAAGGCATCCGTTTTTCTCCCTATGCAGATGTCAATACAGACAACCTCGTTTTCAAAAAAGAAGACCTTATAAATATAGATACCAGCAAAATACATGTATGGGGAACCTACGATGGCAGTGGTTCGCCTATTCGTCGTACATTTCCGCAGTACTACCGCGAATTTATCTATGATGCAGATTTTTTAGAAAAATCTAATATTACATATAATCAATTCAAACAATACGGAAACATCTACAATACCATAGAAAAAATATATCCCGATGCCCTAAATGTAGAATACCACATCCCCAATATTGACCCTCAAATGCGTGGTTTCGATTGGTGTGTATTACGATTTGTATTTACTCAATATGAAAAAAAGTGGTATCTTTCCGCTATTATTCATTCGTCTTATACGAGTTGACGAGTTGACGAGTTGTTGAAAAAAACGTCAACTCGACAACTCAACAACTCGTCAATTCATTTAAGCATTAATAATGTTATCAATAAAAAACGGTTTGTTGACCAGCAGAAGGAATCGTCCGTTTCTGCGAAACCCCGAACGCTATACGATTTACGACATGAAAGGCGTAGTCGTACATTGGACTGCCAACACCATGTCAGGGTCAAATTCGTGGGCAAATCGCAATTATTTCAATTCTACAAATCGCTTTGCATCAGCACATTACATTGTAGATGAGGAGACTATTCTTCAGTGTTTGCCCGAAAATGAAGTGGCATTTCATGTAGGGGCGCGGGAGTACAAACCCATTGGTCGGAGTATTGCGGAGGGCGATAGAAATCCGAATTATTTTTTGATTGGTGTAGAAATGTGTGTCAATGAAGATGCCGACTGGAATACAACCTACCAAAACTCCGTAAAGTTAGTCCAAAAACTACTCAACAAATATAACTTTACCATATTCCAACTCTATCGGCACTACGATATTACGGGCAAAGATTGTCCGCGAATGATGATTGAAGAAGATGCGTGGCAGGCATTTCGCCGCGATGTCAATGAGGGAGTCAATCTCCCTGTTGCCGACCCTATAAAACAAGCCATCGTCAATGTAAGCGACCTCAATGTGCGTGCAGGCAATGGTTCTTCCTATCCTGCTGTAGATAAACTCGCTATGAATACCCAAGTTAATGTATATGACCGTATTGGCGATTGGTTTAGAATCGGAGATGACCGTTGGATTCACAGCGATTATGTCAGCATGAGATTTACCGGAAAAGTAGCGACTGTGGATGTAGATGGCAGCGACCTCAATGTGCGTAGTGGACCGGGTTCGCACTACCCCAAAGTTGATAGCCTGAATGACGGTGCAACGGTACAAGTCGTCAGCACACAAGGCAATTGGGTCAAACTCTCCGGCGGCGAGCGTTGGGTACATGGCAAATACATCAAGTTTCAGGAAAGCAAACGCGGCTATGTCACCACCGACCGCCTTGCAGTACGCACAGGTCCGGGTACAAATTTTGATAAAATCAAACGCCTCACCAAAGGCGACATCGTAAGCATACTCGACAAAGACGGCGTATGGGTCAAAATTGACGAGGGCGAATGGACGCATAGCAGCTATGTGCAAGTTGTTTAGTTGATGGTTCATAGTTCATAGTTCATAGTTTTTTTCGTTATATAAAAAGACTCTTTACTAAGAACTGCTAACTATGAACCATGAACTTTCAACTATGAACTTTCAAGCATGAACCATCAACTAAATATTGATTTTTCTAAATATAAAGAATTTCTAAGCACAAAAAAAGAAGGTGACAAACACTACATTTTTGACCCGATACGCAAGAAATATCTCGTATTGCAGCCGGAAGAATTAGTACGTCAATTGGTGTTAGAATATTTAATTCGTGAAAAAAACTATTCTAAAAATCACATTCAGGTAGAACGATTATTTACCGTCAATACTCGCCGCAAACGCTGTGATATTCTCATTTTTGATGAAAATACGCAGCCCTATCTGCTCGTCGAATGTAAGTCTGCCAAGATTGAGATTACCCAAGCTACTTTCGACCAAATCGCACGTTATAATCTGGAACTTAATGTCCCTTATTTGCTCTTGACTAATGGCTTGACGACCTATTGCTGTCGTATGAATCACGAAAAGGGAAGTTATGATTTTTTGGCGGAAATTCCGTAGCACGGTGCTTCCAGCCCGTGCCGCGTTAGGAACAGCGTAATATACGCAATACACGGGCTGGAAGCACCGTGCTACGTGCGTACCGTACGCTGCTCAATACGTTTTTCATAATTCACCCCCTGAAAAATACGCTGTACAAAAATACCCGGCGTATGGATGAAATTCGGGTCAAGTACGCCCGGCTCTACCAATTCTTCTACTTCAGCCACCGTAATTTTTCCCGCCATTGCCATCATTGGATTAAAATTACGGGCTGTGCCTTTAAAAATCAGATTACCCATTGTATCACCTTTCCATGCTTTTACCAAAGCAAAATCTGCGTGGAGTGCAGGTTCAAGCACATACCAACGCCCGTCAATCTGGCGGGTTTCTTTGCCTTCTGCGACTTCGGTACCGTAGCCCGTAGCCGTAAAAAACGAAGGAATCCCTGCGCCACCCGCACGTATTTTTTCGGCAAGTGTGCCTTGTGGTGTGAGCGTCACTTCGAGTTCGCCCGAAAGGAGTTGGCGTTCAAATTCGGCATTTTCGCCTACATAAGACGAAATCATTTTTTTGACCTGTCGCGTCTGCAACATCAAGCCGATGCCAAAGTCGTCCACTCCTGCATTATTGGAGATGCAAGTCAAGCCTTTCACACCTTTTTTGACGAGCGCAGTAATACAATTTTCGGGAATACCGCACAGTCCAAATCCGCCCAACATCAAGGTCATATTGTCTTGTATGTCGTGAATGGCTTCGTCTGCGTCTTTAAATACTTTCATATTTGTTAGTTCGTGGTTCATGGTTCATGGTTCATGGTTCATAGTAAACGTGAAATATATACACGCACAAACTACGAACTATGAACTACGAACTATGAACTATTATCTCATAAGTAATACGTCTCCTGTGAGTTCTACCTGTTCAGTACTGGGGAGGCGCAGGACGATGTAGTAGACATACACATCTGCCACTTGGTCTTGTCCTCTGAATTTGCCGTCCCATTCTCCCTGCGGATTGTCGTATACGACTTCACCCCAACGATTGAAGACTCTAAACTCCAGAATATCAATAGAATTTGTCCTAACGACTCTGAATATTTCATTTAAATTATCGTCATTCGGGGAGAATACATTGGGTACGGAAAAGCTGCTGCGGTCTTCTATGGTGACAATTACTTGGTCGGTGACTTCGCAGCCTTCAAAGACAGCAGTGACGGTGTAAGTAATCGTACCGACTTCATCGGCTGTAAATGTAACATCCGAACCCGTGCCGGATGTGCCGTTTGAACCTGACCATGAGTAACTGAAATCAGTATCAACAAACACAACGCCCAAATCAAAATCATCGGCAAGCCCTACGGTGATGTCTTCTCCGGCATCTACGCTAAATTCGGGGGTGACATCCAAAGTGATTTCGCCGATACCTATACACCCTTCATTATCTGTGACGGTAACGAAAAATGTACCCGTTTGATTGGTGGTGATAGATGCTGTGGTTTCGCCTGTTGACCATATATAGGATTCAAAATCACCTGCATTGAGTGTTCTGTCTTCATCAAAACAGAAACTTGTGGGACCATCAGGGGTGATTTGTGGTACGGCAGCAGCAGTCGGCAGAATTTCGACCTCTGTACTCACCTGACAACCAATGGCATCTTCTACGATTATCTCGTAAGTTCCGGCAGCAAGGTTGGAGAAGGTATTGCCGCTTTGGAAGTTCGTGCCACCGTCAATGCTGTATTGGTAAGCAGGTGCGCCACTGCTTACGGCGATTTCAATAATACCATCTGACTCGCCACAGGTAGCTGAGGTGAGTAGCACATCGTCAATTTCGGGTGCGCCCGATGAGTTGAGATTGATGGTTTGCAGGGCAGTACATTCATTGGCATCCTGAACGACTACATTGTAGGTGCCGGATGGCAGACCGGAGAATACGTTGGCGGATTGAAAGTTTGTGCCATTATCAATACTGTATTGGTAAGGCATTGTACCGCCGTTGGCAGCAACATTGAGTGTGCCATTTTCTCCATCACAGAGAGAGTCATCTATATCAACTGCGCCGATAATCAGTTCGCCATTATCCTCCAAAATAGCTTGGTCGTAACTCTCACAACCTTCTGCATCTCTGACGACTATATCATAAGTTCCGGCACCCAAATCGTTGAATACCGTACCGTTTTGAAAATCTGTACCGCCATTGATGCTATACTCGTATGTTGGTGTGCCTTCCGTTACAGTGATGCTGATTGTACCGTTTTCGTCGCCGCAGGCAGGGTCTTTGAGTATCAGGTCTGCAATGATGGGTGAATCAGTACTATTGATGGTGACTTCGCCTACAATCTGACAGCCTGTAAAGTCTTCTATGACTATATCGTACACTCCACCGGGCAGATTATTGAATGAATTGCCCCCTTGAAAATTCATGCCACCATCAATGCTGTATTGATAATTGGGTGTACCGCTTGTAACAAAAATGTCAATGCTTCCGTCATCTTCATTGCACTTGGTATCTTCTACATTTATTGTGGTAAATGTAGGGTCATTGTAGGTGGCTAATTGTACGATTTGTGTAGCAGCGCAACCATTGACATCGCTTATCAGAATGTTATATGTTCCTGCATCCAAATCAGTGAATAAACCATCGGCTTGGATCGTTGTGCCATTATCAATACTAAATTCGTAAGGGGGCGTACCACCATTTACAAAAATATTAATTGCACCATCCAATACATCACATGAAGAAGGGTCGGAAGCCTCAATATTGCCAATAATGAGCGAACCCGTAGAGGCGATTTGCGTGAGCATTTCGGTGGTGCAGCCCAACGAATCTTGTACTGTGAGTGTGTATACAGCCGGGTCGAGATTGAAGAAGTTGTTTTCCATTTGGAAATTGACACCGTTGATGCTGTATATGTAAGGTGGTGTGCCGCCATTCACCGTAACATCCAGCGTACCATTGCCATCGCCACATGTAGCGGGGGTAATTTGAAGGTTGCCGATTTCGGGTGCGCCGTTTTGGGTAAGTATCGCCATTGAAGTAGCGCGGCAGCCCAGAAAATCTTCTACGATAATTTCGTATTCACCCGCAGGGAGGTCTTCAAAAGTATTTGACCCTTGAAATGTTACTCCATTATCAATACTATATTCAAAATTCGCATTGCCGCCGCTAATTAGAATTTCAATAAAACCATCATTGATACTACACATTGGGTTTGTGGTAAAAACATTGTCAATCAGCGGCGATTCGGGTTCGTTCAAATTGACTGCCAAAGTATCAAAACAACCGCCTGCATCGCCCACAACAAGTGTATACATTCCCGAACTCAAACTTGTAAATATGGGTGAAGCTTGGAAACTCATGCCACCGTCATTACTATATTGGAGAGGTGGTGCGCCACCATTGGAAAATATCTGAATCGTACCATCCATAGCACCGCAGGTACTCGGACTGTCGAGATTGCTGGTAATAAGGGGGCCGGGAAATGCTGCTACCGTAATCAGTAGTGAAGCTGTGCAGCCTGTTGCATCGCGTACTACTAAGGTATATGTGCCGGGCGTGAGCATGAAGGTATTGTCGTTTTGAAAATTGACACCGCCATCTATACTGTATTCGTAATTTTGGACACCGCCCACCACATTGTCAACGATAATGCTAGCGGTTTCTTCGCCGCAATCGGTACTGAAGGCATCGTCAATATTAATTTGGACAGGCTCGGTTTCTATAACAGTGATGGTATTGGTGGCTTGGCAGCCTGTTGCATCTACCGTACAAACCGTATAAGCACCCGCCGCAAGCCCCGTAAATATGGGCGAAAACTGGAAGGTGAGGCAATTGTCAATACTGTATTGGTAAGGGGCATTTCCATTGGAAGCCATGAGCGTGATAGTGCCATTATTGGCACTACAAATAGCTTCATCGCTTGTACCGGTGAGTATAGGCATAGACGATACACCAATAGTTGCTTGGGCAGTAGCAGCACAGCCTTCGCTATCTTGTACAATGATGGTGTAATCTCCTGCCGCGAGTCCTGTGAATATACTATCTGATTGGAATGTTGTACCATCAATGCTATACGCGAAAGGTGGTACACCCTGCGTAACTGCTACGGCTATTGAGCCTGCACTATTACAGCCTTCGGGCGTAGCTACAAGGTCAATGGTAAAAAGTGGCGTAACGTTAATGTCTATTGTACCTGTTTCGATACAGCTATTGCCCAATGTGTCGGCAAGGGTAACGCTAACGGTATGCTGCCCGACAGATAAGCCGACTGCGGTAGCGGTGTTTTGTCCATCGTCCCATTGGTAGCTAATGTCAAAATCGCCTGTGGGTTGATTGACGATAATGACCGTAGCGTTATTCTGCTCGCAAGCAGTCGTTGTATCTTGTTGTACATCAATGATAAAAGGTTCAAGGGTCACAATTTCGACGCTAGAAATGCCCGTACAATCGTTGTTATCTGTAACGGTGAGGGTGTATGTGCCTTCCGGCAAATCGGTTGGATTTTGAATATTTCCAATAATAGAATCACTCCATGTATATGTAAATGGGGCAATACCACCATTCACAGTCGTTGTTATCGAACCACCATTTTCAAAACAACTAATCGGTACGCTCGTAGTTTGTATGTCTAATTCGGAAATAATAATTTCAATACTATCTTCTACCGTACAATTACCGACTGTTCCTGTTACGAAATAGCTTGTATTTTCGGTAACTGTTACTATGATTGAAGCCGTAGTATCGCCTGTACTCCATTGATAATCAAGCGCATTATTTGCCCTTATTTCAATGCTGGCATCTCCACAAGTGATAAAGGGGCTGTTGGGTACAATTTCCAAATCAATAAAATCCTGCATATCAATGACTGCCGAATCCGTTTGTATATTGCCACAATCAGTCGTCGTGGTGAGGAAGACGATAGCTTGTTCAACTCCTTCGTCTATACCATCTTCTATCGGGTCAATGGGTATAGAAATAATTGTATCGCCGGGCAAAAATACCAGTGAATCGGGAATTTCGGCAAAATCTTCTCCATTGGTAGCTGTGCCTCCTACTTCTATGAAAATAACCGTTGTATCGGCTTGTACTGCATCCAATGAAACATTGAAAAAACCCGTTGCACAACCTTCTATGGCTATATCAATATTCGGACTAAATTGGTAGGTCGGTTCGATGGAAGCCGCACCTGTGGAAAGGCTTTGCGCCTGAATGAATACACCTGAATCAAATACGCCGTCGCCTACGTCGGCTACTGCGAGTTTGATGTGATAAGTTTCGCAAGCAATCACATCCGCATTGGCAGTGAATACCGTAGTAAAGGCATCGTATTCGACACATAGACCTCCTTCATTGTCAACGTAATATTGGCTATTTGTAATTGCATTAACATTATTGATGGAAACGGGTGTGGTGGTGCCGGGGAGTAAGGCAATATTGATGGCATCATTGCTGAAAGGTCCTGCAATGCCCGGTCCGCTAATGAAAAAACCGAAGATGTCATTGAAAAGGTCGTTATTTGGCGGTGCAAATTCAGGATATTCTTCCGAGCCAAATGAATAATTGAACGAGAGCGTATTGGTCGGCGCAAATACATCAAATTCAAGAATACAAGCATCTTGTGTGGTAAATAATGAACCGGTTTGCAAAAACAGGTCGTTCAAATCCATATCACCAACTCCAAATAAATCAGTACTTGTACCTCCGCCTGCGTCCGGTCCTATAGCGTTAATAGCAGAGCCATTGGTCAAAATAATGCCGCTTTCCATACCTATATTGCAATTGCCGGGCGTATCGAATGTACCATACGAACCATCAGGGCAATTGAGCGTAACATTGCTAATCACCACCCCGTCTGCGGCAATAATATCCGCCAAGCCGGTTGGCGTAACATCGGTATCAACTACTATGGGCGTATCAATGGTACATTCTTCTTCGGTACATTGCCAACTAATATCAAAACCACCTCCCGTAATAAAAGCATTGGATTGAAAAGCAATGGTCACACAACTACTTGGCGTTTGAATTTCGTCATTTGCACCTGTGACAAAATACTGTCCCAAAATAGAACCCGTCACATCCGGTCCATCATAAATAGTCAATACATCACCATCTCCGGGAAAGTCGTAGCTATTGACATTCAGCACAATACAGAGGTTAGAATCCGCAGGGCAAATACTAAAATTCCAATTTTCATTATTTAAATAATTATCACTTGCACCGCCCGTGTCAAAAAACGTACCGCTACAATCCGTCAAATCGGGAAAATCTATATCGCTGCCATCAGGCGGGCAGGCTTCTTGCGTACACTCCCACATGGCTTCCCAACCGGGATTCGTTACCGTAAAATCAGACTGAAATTCAATCGTAAAACAACCTTCACTGTGGAAAGTAACACCGCCTCCCATACCACCAAGCGTACCGAGAAAAGTACCATTATCTATACCTTGCCCTTCATAAACATTGATAAAATCAAAAAATGATTCGATGTCGTATTCTACAAAAGTCAAATTGAGACAACTAAATGCCGAATCAGGGCAGATAATATATTCTTCCATTTCGTTGTTGGCATAATCACCGTTTGGTCCGCCGCTATCAAAAAATGTACCCGTACAGGTCACAAAATCCGGCGGAGGTCCGGGGCAACCGCCTTGTGTACATTCCCAAGTCAATTCAAAGCCACTTCGAAAAATGCCACCATCCGTTCTAAATCCGATAGTGACACAACCCGTAGTTTCTACAGGAACAAAAGTGATTTGCCCGTTGCTTTGCCCGTCAATACTTTCGACAAGCGGTGCGTTATTATCTTCACCATCGTAAATGGAGAGATTGTCAAAGATAGGTTCGATATCATATTCAGCAATAGTAATTGCAATACAATCATGCGGGTCGGTGGGGCAAATGACAAATTGGAAATCTTCAAAAGCACCATAATTGCCATCCGGTCCGCCACTATCGAAGAGCAATCCCGTACATTCAGTCGTCGTCACATTGGCAATAACATTGGAACTAAACTCATCTATGCACAATTGAAAATCGCCATCCGTCCCCGTTGTAGCAGCATTGATGCGTAAAAAATATGTCTCCAAAGGATCGAGTGCCAAAACATCCAACATGACGCTATTTTCCCCTGCCGTACCTTGCACGCAGACGAGTTCGGCAAAACCACTACAATCTCCGCGATAAATCGCCACCTGCGGTTGTTGCAAAGTAGTACCTGTTACGGTAATACTCACATCAATAATCGTCGGCGTAGTAGAAAACGTAAACCACACATCATTTTGCTCACCATCCCATGCAGGACTACAAGTGACAGGAATCCCAAACCCCATACTCGTAGTGGCATCTGAAGTAGTAAATTCAGCTACACCGGAGCAATATCCCTCAATAGTAGGAATATTGATAGCATCAGCACATTCATCATTGGCAGGCTGTGCTATAAGCAAAGCCGTAAATCCGACAAACAAGAAAGTGAATATAGTTCTCATAATTCTATTAAGTTTAAGCTTAATTTTGAGTATCAGGCAACCGATTTTTTATATGGTTTTAGGCAGCTCATTCTCAGACCTAAGATTAAATTTGACCGTTCCTAAGCATCATTTCCTTTCACTTGGAATTTAGAGCATATTGGAATTTTTCAAACATGCTCTTATTTATTTGGAGCTAAAATTAAGATTTTTTAATTAGTTGTTAAGATTTTTTGAAGGGTTTTTAAATCAATATGTTCGTCAAATACAAAATTAGAAATTAATCAGGTATTATTTATTATTTATTATCTACATAAATATTTAAAAATAAATTAATTACAAATTATAATTATAACTAAATTAACAATTACTTTGACAGTATTATATAAATGTCTTCGTCAAATTTTGAATTATGAATTTTAAATAGTGCGAATAACAAATTAACTTAAATTTTACTTTGTTTTTTACTGATAATTATTAATTAATTAAATATTTCTTATCATCAAAAATTTTTCATTCATCCCGATAATTGTCGGAACAAAATTGGCGAACACATTAATTAATAGTACTATATTTTATTAAAAATTAATTTATTACAAAATTTAAATAAAAATACTCATAAAATATAATGCGTATTTTTTCTTGTGTGTAAATTTTTCTTGTAAAATGTTTTTCAATGTGTTCGCCAAATTAAAAATTACAAATTGAACGCGAGTAATTTATTTATTTTTGTAAATAATTAAATTTTAAATTAATACAAATTATAATTATATTTAATTATTAATCAAAAACACTCAATACTCAATTTAGCGAACATATTTATTATTATTTAAAATTTATTTTGTAATTAGGGAACGCGAAGAAAATAATCTACCCGAATTGACGCAGCTATTTTTTCTATGTGTTTGGCTAAATTTGACGCGCATAGCTGCGCTACGTAAGGAAAATTTAGTGAAACACATAGGAAAAAGAGCAATTCAAACGGGTAGATTATTTTTTTCGCGTTCCCTTAGCTGATTTTAAAATCGAAAGACAAACTTCAGGCTAGCCATTTAACTTTGCCTAAAGCGAATACTCGTCAGACGAATCCCTTTATTTAGTGCGAATATTTGATGAGACAAATCACTACATTTCACAAAAACCTTCGTCAGACGAGTACTATCTCACAAGCAAACTTAAAAGGGTAGCCAAACTTCACTCGTCTTGCATTTTAGAAATATAATACTTTTTTTTACCACGAATACACTAATTTTTTTACGAATTTATTGATAATTCTCTTGAAATCATTGGTGCATTCGTGGCTTATATTACGATTTTAACCCAAGTTGAATATGTGGTGGTGTTCGACAAAAATAGGGTAAGTAATTATACGCGAGTTGCAAGGCGAATTTCTTTGTTAAAAGTGGATATTTGAGTATTCAGACACCCATTTTTCATAAAAACATTCGCCACTATTCCCTATTTTACTCGAACACCTATGAATATGTAGAGTACACAAAAAAAAGGCTTGACTGCATTTCTGCAATCAAGCCTTTTTATTTTATTTACAATGTGTCATCGAATCTTTGTCACAATCTACATACGACACTACTTAGGTACACCTGAAGCAATACCATTATTGCGTGACCATATAATTTTGTCACCACCATTAGTATCACCGTCGAGGTTGAAATCGGTAAAGAGGTATTGACCAAATATACCGTTTTCAGCCAGCCATGTTGTTTTATCTACTGCGTTGATGTCATAACTGAATATATCGGGAATCTGGTCGCCGTCAGAACCGTACATGGCATATCTGCCGGGGTCTGTCTGAACTTGTCCGAAGCTCGTACTACTCGTCCATGAATCCTGAATACGGAAGTCGTAATTGAACTGACCACCAGTGACAGATACCGGAGCATGCGACATCACACCCATATGGTTGCGATGTTCGATGACAACATAGAACGCACTTGGTGCAGAAGCTGTCAGTACACAAGATTCGGGGAATACCACGCTACCATCTTCAAAGAGCAGTGCTGCTGCTCGCAGGAAGGTCGTATTCGAAGCAATATCTGTACGGAAAGATACCAGTATCCAATCTACAATACTTCCGCCTTGCGCTGCTGCTGCGGCTGCATAATCGGCATCAGTCCATCCTGCACCTTCAGTACCGAGATAATTCCAAGGTGCTACGTTATATGGTTGTCCGCCGGGTAATACTGAGTTGGATTGACCGGGCAATAACAATCGGACATCACTCAAATCAGTACGCATGGTCGGTAAAAAGCCATTGCTTAGGTCGCTCAAAGCACCTTCGAGCCATACGCCGAGTTGTACATCAAGACAAAGGGCATTGACCGTAACATCTACGATAGCTGTACTACACGAACCATCGGTATCACAAACTTCATATTCGAAGGCATCTACACCGGAGAAGCCCGAATTTGGCGTGTAAGTCAATACACAAGCAGGTGCAGGACCGAAGCTGATTGTACCACCAAGTGGCGGTGTCATAATCGTTACGCTACATGGGTCTATTGCACCATCTTCTACATCCGAATCATTTGCTACGACATCAATATCAACAGGCACTGATTCGTCTGTTACTGCTGCATCATCTAGCAATTCTGGGTCATCATTGACAGCATTGACTGTAATTGTTGCCACTGCTTCGCTACACAATTGTGGTACAGCGTCGTCGCAGACTTCATAGGTAAAATTGTCAATACCGTTGAAGTTCGGATTTGGCGTGTAAGTGTATGTGCCGTCAGGATTGATAACAACTGTACCATTGCTCGGTCCGGTTACGGGAGTACTTGTATATACCAGATTATCGTCATCCGGTTCTTCGTCATTGGCTGCGAGTGTACTGTTCAATGGCGTATCTTCAGATGTAATACCGATGTCGTTTTGTGCAATCGGTGCATCATTATCTGATGTAATTGTAATGAATACGGTGGCAGTCGTACAAAGAACAGGCATACCCGCATCGCATACTTCGTAAGTGAACATATCCGAACCAAAGAATCCGGGAAGCGGCATGTAGGTATATGTACCATCCGAGTTCAATACCAAATTACCATTGCTAGGACCTGTGACCGTCATATAAGTCAATGGACCTGTTTCGGTATCGCTATCATTGGGGCTGACATCCGACGAAATCGCTGTATCTTCCAATGTCGTCTCTGAATCATCTACTGCAATAGGAGCATCGTTGACAGGTGTTATATCAATCATAACGGTTGCCGTTGCACATAATGATGGAGTACCATCATCACAGATTTCATACACAAAACTATCCGTTCCGAAAAAGTCTGCATTTGGTGTGTAGGTATATGTACCGTCTGCATTGAGCGTAAGTGTACCATTCAAAGGCGCAATTACGGGCGTGGTTGTTACGGTCAGGTTGTCGCCGTCAATGTCGTTGTCATTCAATGTGACATCCGAAGAAATAGCTGTGTCTTCGGGTGTGGTTTCGCTGTCATTGATGGCTGTTGGCGGGTCATTGACTGCGCCTACGCCGATGCTAACAGTAGCAATATCGCATAATACAGGGTTGCCATCATCACATATTTGGTACTCAAATACATCTATACCACTATAATTTGGATTGGGTGTGTAGGTGTATGTCCCATCAGCATTGAGTACGAGTGTACCATTCGCAGGAGGCGTAATCGGTGTTGTATTTACCGTTAATACATCCGCTATATCTACATCGGTATCATTCGGTGTGACATCTGACGAAACAGGTGTATTTTCGGTCGTCGTTTCAGAATCGTCTAATGCGACAGGTGCATCATTGACCGAATCAACCGTAATCGTTACCACCGCTACATCGCATAATGCCGGATTGGCATTATCACAAATTTCATATTCAAAACTATCTGTACCAAAGAAATTTGGATTTGGCGTGTAAGTATATGTACCGTCTGCATTGAGTACGAGTGTACCGTTGGTGACGTTTGTAAGGGGCGTAGTGTTTACAGTGAGCATATCCGCTACATCTGCATCGCTATCATTCGGCGTGACATCGGAGCTAATTGCTGTGTCTTCTTGTGTTGTTTCGGCATCGTCTAAGGCGATTGGTTGGTCATTGACAGAGCTTACTGTAATTGTGACCGTTGCCATATCGCATAATACGGGTGTACCATTATCACAGACTTCATATTCGAATGTATCTGTGCCAAAGAAATTCGGATTTGGGGTGTAAGTATATGTACCATTCGCAGCAAGCACAACAGAACCATTGGCGGGAGGCGTAATCGGTGTCGTTGTCGCTGCTAATATATCTGCTGTATCGTCGTCGCTATCATTCGGGAGAACATCTGCGGTGACAGGTGTATCTTCCTGTGTAGCCTCCGCATCATCTATTGCGACAGGTGCATCATTGACTGAATCAACCGTAATCGTTACCGTTGCAGAAGAACATAATACGGGTGTACCATTATCACAGATTTCATATTCGAATGTATCTGTACCAAAGAAATTTGGATTTGGTGTGTAAAGGTATGTACCGTCTGCATTGAGTACGAGTGTACCGTTGGTGACGTTTGTAAGGGGCGTAGTGCTTACAGTCAATATATCTCCTGTGTCAATATCACTATCATTGGCGAGTACGGATGCCCCGTTGAGTGGTGTATCTTCGGGCGTAGTCGCTGTGTCGTCTACTGCAATCGGTGGGTCATTGACTGCGCCAATGCTAATCGTCACCGTAGCCATATCGCATAAAGCAGGTGAACCATTGTCGCAAATTTCGTATTCAAACATATCCAAACCACTATAACCTGCATTTGGTGAATATGTATATGTACCATTGGCATTGAGTACTAGTGTACCATTCGCCGGAGGCGTAATGGGCGTAGTATTGACCGTTAGCGGGTCGCCGTCTACATCGTTGTCGTTTGGTGTGACATCCGAACTAAGGGGCATATTTTCGCTCGTAGTTTCGGAATCATCTACTGCTACGGGCGCATCATTTACGGGTGTGACGGTAATGGTGACGGTGGCTACATCGCAAAGAATCGGGCTGCCATTGTCACATACTTCGTATTCAAATGTATCAGTACCAAAGAAGTCAGGATTCGGCGTATAAGTAGCCGGACCGCCCGGTGTGAGTGCTACCGTACCATTGGCAGGCGGCGTGGTGGGCATTGTGGTGACGGTTAAATTATCTGCGGTATCTGTATCGCTGTCATTCACGATGATATCGAGCGTGACAGGCGTATCTTCCGGTGTGGTATCTGCATCGTCTATGGCTATGGGTTGGTCATTGACAGAGCTAACATCTATGGTTACAACTGCAGTAGCACATTCTAGCGGAGTACCATCGTCGCAAATTTCGTATGTAAAACTATCTGTACCGAAAAATTGAGGATTCGGGGTGTAAGTGTATGTACCGTTTGCATTGAGAACAAGTATACCGTTTGCAGGTGCTACAAGGGGTGTTGTATTTACGGTCAAATTATCCGCTACATCTACGTCGCTATCATTCGGTGTGACATCCGAGCTAATTGCTGTGTCTTCCGGCGTTGTTTCCATGTCATCTACTGCGATAGGTGCATCATTTACGGAAGTAATGGTAATATTAACTGCTGCCGTAGTACATTCTATCGGAGTGCCATCATCACAAATTTCGTATTCAAAACTATCTGTACCAAAATAATTTGGATTGGGTGTGTAGGTGTATGTACCACTCGCATTGAGTACAAGCATACCATTTGCCGGAGCTAGAACAGGCGTAGTAGTGACGGTCAGATTATCGCCATCTACATCGCTGTCATTTGGTGTGACATCTGAGTTAATGGCTGTATCTTCCGGCGTGGTTTCAGCATCATCTACTGCAACAGGTGCATCGTTTAGAGAAGTAACCGTAATATTGACTGTGGCAGTGGTACATTCGATGGGTGTACCATTATCACAGACTTCATACACAAAACTGTCTGTACCATTAAAGTCAGCGTTTGGTGTGTAGGTATATGTACCGTCAGAATTGATGACAACTGCACCATTCGTCGGGGGCGTGACCGGTGTTACTGTTGCTGTCAATATATCGCCTGTATCTACATCTGAATCATTTGCCAATATGGTTGTACCTGTCAATGGCACATCTTCCATAGTTGTCCCTGAATCATCTACTGCAATGGGTGTATCATTTACCGGAGTAACGGTGATAGTTACCGTAGCTGTCCCGCACAAATTTGCGGGATTGACACCATCATCACAAACTTCATATACAAAGCTGTCTGTACCGTTGAAGTTAGGATTTGGAGTGTAGAGATAAGTACCGTCAGGATTGATGACTAATGTACCATTGGTGACATTTGTTATTGGCGTTGTATTTATCGTTAAATTATTTCCATCAATATCTGTATCATTTAATAAGACAGACACAGCGCTGAGTGGTGTATCTTCGGGCGTGGTGTCTGTATCGTCTAAGATAGTAGGCGCGTCGTTTACATTATCAATCGTAATTGTAACTAGTGCAATATCGCATAATTGGGGTGTACCATCATCACAAACCTCATATTCAAAAGTATCGCTACCATTGAAACCCGAATTTGGTGTGTAGGTATATGTACCGTCGGGATTGATGACTACCATACCATTAGCAGGTGCGCTAATAGGTGTTGTGTTTATTGTCAAATTATCGCCATCTACATCGGTATCATTACTCAATAGTGTGGAGCCATTGAATGCTACATCTTCGGGAGTGGTACCGAAATCATCTACTGCAACAGGCATATCATTCACCGGAGTAAGGGTAATAGTAACGACAGCTTCGGCGCATAATTGAGGCGTACCATCGTCGCAAATTTCGTAACGGAAGCTATCTGTACCGTTGAAATCAGGATTTGGTGTGTAGGTGTATGTGCCGTCAGCATTGAGTACGACTGTACCGTTGGTGGGAACAGCCGTTGGTGTGGTCGTTACGGTCAAATTATCACCGTCTATATCGCTATCATTCGGGCTGACATCTCCACTGACGGGCGTATCTTCAGCAGTTGTTTCAGCATCATCTACCGCTACGGGCATATCGTTTACGGGGTCAATGGTGATAGTTACGGTAGCTTGGTCGCAGAGAACGGGACTTCCATCATCACAAATTTCATATACAAAACTATCTGTACCATTAAAATCTGCATTGGGCGTGTAGGTATATGTGCCATCGGCATTGAGTACAAGCATACCATTGGACGGCGGCGTGACGGGCGTTGTAGTTACGGTCAAATTGTCCATATCTATATCGCTGTCATTAGGACTGACATCTGCACTAAGTGGTGTATCTTCTGATGTTGTTTCGCTGTCGTCTACTGCTATGGGTGCATCGTTTACAGAGTCAATGGTAATGGTGACTACTGCATTGTCGCAGAGGGCAGGATTGCCATTGTCACAAATTTCATATTCAAAACTATCCGTACCATTAAAATTCGCATTGGGCGTGTAGGTATACGTGCCGTCGGCATTGAGTACAAGCATACCATTGGCAGGAGCTACGATGGGCGTAGTGGTGACGGTTAGAGGGTCAGCATCTGCATCACTGTCATTAGGACTGACATCTGCACTAAGTGGTGTATCTTCCGGTGTTGTTTCGCTGTCGTCTACTGCTATGGGCGCATCATTTACGGGTGTGACGGTAATGGTGACTACTGCATTGTCGCAGAGGGCAGGATTCCCATTGTCGCAAATTTCATATTCAAAACTATCCGTACCATTAAAATCCGCATTGGGCGTGTAGGTATACGTGCCATCTGCATTGAGTACAAGCATACCATTGGCAGGAGCTACGGTGGGCGTAGTGGTGACGGTTAGAGGGTCAGCATCTACATCACTGTCATTAGGACTGACATCTGCACTAAGTGGCGCATCTTCCGACGTTGTTTCGCTGTCGTCTATAGCTATGGGCGCATCGTTTACGGGTGTGACGGTAATGGTGACTACTGCATTGTCGCAGAGGGCAGGATTGCCATTGTCACAAATTTCATATTCAAAACTATCCGTACCATTAAAATCGGCATTGGGCGTGTAGGTATAGGTG
>CALCMV010000231.1 GCA_937967535.1 uncultured Saprospiraceae bacterium | reverse complement strand
AAAATTGCCGACGATGGCTACCTTTTAATAACGAACACGCTGTACGTAAACTTGGCAATAGCCTATTGTAATTATCTTTGCTAACTTTCATATTGCATAGATAACATTTTTTGGACAGTTATTTTTTTCCGATTGCCTTATGCAAACGCATAAAACCCTAAAAATCAATAATTTGAATGTCAAACAAATTTTACTTTTTTCTTCTCCACCAAAGTAAACCCAATAATAATCCAATAAAAACGCCACCAATCAACCACATCTGCTTAGGCATAGGCGAGCGCACACTCACCCGCGCGGGCTGCCCGATATGCACCCATCCTGCCCAGTAATAAGGCGAACGACGGGTCTGCGGAGCAGCATCAAGGTAATTGAGTTGGGCTTGGTGTAGGGCTTGGTCGGTGGGGAGGTCGGTTTTGAGTTGTTGGTAAAAATCGGTCATGAGGTCGGCAGTGGCAGCATCGTTGACATTCCAGAGGCTCGTCACTAAGCGCGGGACACCTGCATAAGTGAAGCCACGGGCAAGGCTCATCACGCCCTCGCCTTGCTCGTTTTTGCCGAGTGCGGTTTGGCAAGCAGAAAGGACTGCAAGCTTGGCATAAAGGCGGAGGGTGTAGAGTTCGGGCAGGAGCATGGCTTTGTCGCTAAAGCGGATTTGTGGGTGGAGTCCATCGCCTCCGGCATTGGCGTGGGTGGAGAGGTGGAGGATGTCGTAATGCGGGGCATGGGTGATGAATTTCTCTTGGGTGGCTTCTTCGTTTTTGAAGATTTTGCCGCGTATTAAGTTGGTGATTTGGCTGACTTCTTCGTCGCTTTT
The DNA here is from genome assembly GCA_937967535.1 of uncultured Saprospiraceae bacterium. Classification (GTDB taxonomy): domain Bacteria; phylum Bacteroidota; class Bacteroidia; order Chitinophagales; family Saprospiraceae; genus JAHDEO01. Next base: position 5,081 of record CALCMV010000231.1, on the reverse strand, counting down.
CAGGAGTTCGTCGGACTGACCTTTGAAAATGGGCGCGAAGGCGAGTAGTGAACTGTTTTTTGCAGTGTTATTTTCCGTAAATTTTTGTAAATATACCGCCGTTGAATACGCATATCTGATACGATTGCTTCTTAGTAGGTAAGGCAAACTTCCAAAGTCTTTTGCGTCTGATTGTTCGGTCAATAAAGCATCAAAAGGCAGTGTACTCAATACGCCTTCCGGCACGATAATGACTTCATTATCAGAAGAAATGCGAAGCGGCGAATAAATTCGCCTATACACATTATGCGCGAGTGTGGCGTAGGGCTGCGTGTAGGCGCGTATGCTGTCGTTGCTGTTTTTTTCAAATAAATTTAAAAATTGCTGAATGGTGTTGAGGTCTTTTTGAGTCATTTTTATTTTGATAAAATCCGCTTTTTCATTATTAATTTTGAAAGCGTAAAAAGCATCGTTTGTTTGGAAATATTCGACCAAATCCGTACCGTCAGCAAGCGAATTTTGAACATTCGCAACAGAAATATCTGCAAGGCGGTTATTGAGTTCATTTTTGTATTGAGGATAACGTTTTTCGATTTGTTTTTGGATGGTTTCGAGTTGGTTTTCGATGGCTAATTTATCTTCTTTATGACGAGTAATTGTCGCGCTGTCCTTGCTCGTTTGTATTTGTTCCCAATGATAGATTCGCAGACGTTGGAGCTCATTTTCACGAATAAACAAACTGTCACCAGCAAGTTTTTGTCGAACAAAATTCTGCGCGATACCTTCCAATAACAAAACTGCCCGACTGCTTTCTGACAGGCGAAATGCACGATTGACGTATTGCTCGTCTTTTGTTTTTTGGTACAATAAATAAGCGATTTCGATGGCTTTTGCCGTTCTTTTCCGGGTCTGAGATTGAAGGTAGAGTTTAGAAGATTCGTATTGGTAGTCACGGCGGAGGTTAAGCTCTGCTTCCAATGCAAGCTCGTGGCACTTTAGGGCAGTTTCTAAGTGCTTTTCGTCTTTTGACACCTCATACAAACCGTACAAAGCATCAGCTTTCCCACTAAGTGCTTCAAAGATGGTGTTTTCTTTATAAAATAAATCCTTATTTGGTAAGTCATTAAGTTCGGTAGCTTGGAAAGCAGGTAGAATCGTACTTAATGCCAGATTGTGTTGTTGGATGGCTTGTTCATAATGCTTTTCTGCGGTGTATATTTCCCCCAATTGAATGTAAGCCTTTCCGAGTTCTCTTGATTGTTTGCCGTAATAGTCTTGTTTAATTTTGATGGCTTTGTCAATGTAGTTGTGGGCTTTATCGTATGCTTGTTTATCAAGGGCTATTGAAGCGAGTATCTCATTTACACCTGCTACTACTATAGGGGTTCGTCTATCCGTAGATATGCGGCAATTTTCTGAAGCCTCACCCGCCGCTTTGAGTGCGGCTTCATTATTATTTATTTCGTGGTAGCTGACTGCCCTTTGTAAGAACAGCATTGACCTACGATATGACGAAACACTATCTACTGCCAAACCTTCTTCGTAACATTGTAAGGCACTTTCGTTATTACCCTGATTCCAATAAGTTTTGCCCAGATTTAAATAATTTCCGGCTAGCGATTCCCTGTCTTTCAATTCTCTGCCTATTTTAATTGCTTCTTTAAGGATGTTTTGGGCTTTTTCATTGTCCCCGCGACGGGTGTAGTTAGCACCAAGAGGTTTGTATAAAGTCTCGTGTACCGGATAATCTTCCGGCCTTAATTCATAGGCTTTGTATTTTTGCAATGCTTTTTCATAGATTTGGATAGCTTCGACGTAGTTTCGAGCCAAATACCCTTTCATCAAATTGACTCGCAAAGCAGCTTTTTTCTCTACGAGCGTGAGTGGTTCACGATAAGCGGGATTGATGGAAACTGTATCAAGACAGTGAATAGCAAGTTGATAATTATTTCGCCGGATGGCGTATGCTAATTCGCTGTGCAAATTCAACCAATTAGCAAGACTATCTACCTCCTGCCAACATGCCGCACACGCATACGTATAATACACAAGGCTATCCACATTTCTTTCTTTTTTGAAGGTTTTAATTTTACTTTCCAATTGCTTAATGTACAGCATATCAGTACATTGTGCAAATGAATAATAATTGACAGAAAATAAGAATAGTATAAGTATAATTTGTTTTTGCATAAAAAAAGCCTTGCTAACGAGTTAACAAGGCTTAAAATATTTAATTTATGTGAATTATCAAAATTTCCATTGAGCGAATATCTGAAGGCGGTCTTTACCCTGTGTGATTTCTCCGAAATTACCTTTAATTTTGGGTGTAATCACTCCTTCAAGATAACGTACACCAATTGCAGGACCGGCTTTTACACTACCAATGAATACATCTGCAAAGACGGAGGTGGTGAAATCTATATCGGTATCTTCTCTTGTAATTCTATTTGTACCTAGGAGTATATAATTATGACACAATATACCGAGTTCAGCACCTGCACCTACACTTAATAGTTTGCCAATGTCTCTACGTATTTGTAATGGAACTAAATCAAGAGAAAACTTTGTACCTTCGATATAATATTCGCCAATATTAGGGTTTTCTGTATCGCCTCCTACAAGTATACAATCATCGCCGTTTAAGAAACCAAGCGAATCAACATCACATTGAAATCTACTATAATTCAATGTAGCTTCTGCCTGTAGATAAAATTTCTCCGATTTATATGATGAAGCCACTGCTCCAACAAAATAGGTTGATAGCCCATACTCCAAGTCGTAACTCACCCCCGCCTTCGGACCAATCGAAAGACCGGGCTTGAAGCGTGTCGTCGTATAGCCTGTGACTACGGGTTTGCGGCGACCAAAGTCATCTATGAATACGATATGTGCGCGACTTTTCATAGCTTGCTTTTTCAGCTTATCACGATATTTGATTTTGTATTTGAATGAGCAGGTAGTTTGTTTATACTTCTTGACGTCGGGTTGCTTCAAGCCGGGCAGATAGACATTTTTGAAAGTGAATTTAACCTCGTCTTCCAAGTTTTCGACCTGATAGCAAGGTCTGCTACTATCGTCGGCGCAGTCCTTGAGCTGTTTATTTTTAAGATGCGCCATCTTAAATTCATGCGGTAAAAACCTGACTTTTTCAATTTCCAGTCCTTTGGGAATTTCTACGGTGACTTCCACGTCATTTGCGGGAGCATTGCCGTTATTATGACACTGTACTCTGTAGGTCAAAAAGCGATTTTCGATATGACGAAAATTTTCACTTACTTCCGAAACCGAGATTTTATTTGGGTCGTGTGCCTTTGCCACCGTCAAGTCTATCGAAGTCGTATCTACTTGGTTATTGGAAATCAACATAGCTTTTATCTTGACATCCTTGCCTTCTATATCGTCGATGTCGGCGTCGGTTTGCAGGCTGACGAAGATATTACTTTGCTGCCCGGCGGGTAATCCGGTAAAGCTAAATGCCTCGTAGTTTTCAAAATCATTCCAAGTATTGGTCATCATATTCCGGATGTTGCTCCTCGTACCTGCGGGAATTAAACTCGTAGGATTCACATCTCTTGTAGCACCACCTTGTATGCGTTGCTCGCGCACGGTTTTGGCACTCGCGTAGATACGCGGCGCACCAATTGGGTCAAATTGCTTTACGTAGTCGTTGTCCTCTCCGGTTGCTTTTTCATTATAAAACAAGTAGATACGTCCCGATTGGTTAGATGCTTGGTCGTTTTTATATTGTAAAATAATGGTATTTTCCTCGCTGGGGCGTACATTGGTACTCGTGCGATTAATATCAATCTCGAGGGCTTCGTCAATCAGTGAAACATTAATCAATGGAACATTCCCGCCTCCCGTGAGTGTATCTTCGAGTTGCACATTGGGTTGTTGAGCATTTGTCATTCTTGCAGGTGGAGGATCGCCGTCGTCATATACTCCTGTGGTTTTCAAGGCTACATTTTTCACGTCTGAGTTTCCGTAGGTATGTGTAATAGTTTCGTCGGTAGTGATGAGATAAGTACCGTCACCAAATTCCCAGTAGTACTCAAAGTAAGGTTCTTTAGGAGGACTTGTACTCATTCCGAGAGCAGGTTTTTGGGTGATTTCAAATTGGAATTTACCGTTGCCCAAGTCTGTGTATTTATAGACAACTTCGCTGGGCTGTGCATACATCATCATGTATGCCAATAGCATTGCCAATGATAAGATTACTTTTTTCATAGTATAGTGATTTGTTGGATGAATAATAATTGATTGTAATTCGGGATTTCGTAGGTATATCGAAGGTGGTGAGCATTTCTTACCTTGTTTGCGATAAAAAATATATACTCAATATATTCTTTTTACATCTAAAAATTATTGCATAAAAATAATTAAAATAAGAAATCCACTCATTCGCAAATGATTATCTGCGATGAGTGGATATAAACTCCAAAAAAACCACTCACTTCTTTTAGTGAGGTTGTGGTCTGTATGCGTTGATGTCAAGTAATTTGAAGTTTAGCTTGTCGGTACTCGAAGTGGTCGTAATGCGTGTAATCGTCCTTGTCTGTGTTGTTTTGAACAGACGGTTGATGCGTTTGAATTGCCTTCCAATTTACAACTTATCATTCATCATTTGGCGAACCCAATTATCATTTATTGGAGTCATTAATAGAATGATTCTGTCCTGTTGTTAAAACCGATATCGGCTAAATTGATTTGTCCTTCGCCGACAACAACTACTTTAGAACCTCTAAACCATGTCTTATCACAGAGAACAGCGAGTGTGGGAATTATACCTACCCACGAAGAAGCTCGATTTCTCTTAAAACTCGCCAAATTCCAAGGCATGCCTGTAAGACTTAAAAAACCGGTGCCCAAACCATCGTAAAGTGCTCCTACGCCAGCTCGCTCACTTAATCCATAAGTATCATTCAGATATGTAGTGTATTCTATTTGTACTTCGGCATTGTCTTAGGCAATCGGAAAAAAATAACTAGTCAAAAATAAGTTTTTCTTTCAGTTTTTCTGGGCAGATATCAACAAACCATTTTCCGATTGTTTCGTCGAACCTGTCAATAGCTGTTTCGAGTTTTTGCATAGCTTTAGCTGTC
>CALCMV010000230.1 GCA_937967535.1 uncultured Saprospiraceae bacterium | reverse complement strand
AAATTTGAAAAATATACTCATCATAGGCGCAGGTCGCTCAGCAACTGCCCTCATAAAGTACACGCTCCGCGAGGCGGAAAAGCACAACTGGTTTGTCACTGTAGCGGACAACGACCCGGAAGTTGCTGAAAAGAAAGTTGGTGGACATACGCATGGTAGAGGCACTTGGCTCGATGTGATGAAACCGAATGACCGTCGCGACATCATTGAACGTAATGACGTAGTGGTATCCTTGCTGCCCGCACACCTCCATATCAAAGTGGCGAAAGATTGTATCAAATACAAAAAGCATTTGGTAACGGCTTCGTACATATCGCGTGATATGTATCGCTTGGGCGAACAAGTGAAGTCGGCAGAGTTGATTTTCATGGGTGAAATGGGGCTCGATCCGGGTATCGATCACATGTCTGCCATGCAAACCATCAATGAGCTACGCGCAAAGGGTGCTGATTTACAGGCATTTCGCTCATACGCAGGTGGTTTGATTGCGCCTGAATGTGATAATAATCCGTGGCACTACAAATTTACTTGGAATCCGCGAAATGTGGTGCTTGCCGGACAAGGCACAGCGCAGTATATCGAGGGTGGACATTACAAACATATCCCGTATCATCGCCTTTTTTCAGAATATGAAACCATTGATATACCGGGCATGGGCGAATACGAGGCTTACCCGAATCGCAGTTCGCTATTGTATCGGACGACTTATGGTTTGGATAAAATTCCGAGCTTATTGCGGGGTACATTGCGTTGCAAGGGTTTTTGTGAGGCTTGGAATGCGCTTGTGCAAATTGGTCTGACGGATGATACTTATCCGATTATCGGCTCAAAAAAACTGACCTATCATCAGTTGGTAGATGGCTACCTGCGACGACGAGGAGACGATAATGGTACACTCAAAGAACGGGTAGCTGCAATACTCAAAATCGAGAAAGATTCCGAGGTCATGAAAAAATTAGAGTGGTTGGGTATTTTTGACCGTTCCAAAATTGGTCTAAGCAAAGCGACTCCTGCTGAAATCCTCCAACACCTCCTCGAACAAAAATGGAAACTCGAACCCGACGATAAGGACATGATTATCATGCAACACGAGTTTGATTACAAATTAAATGGTAAAGAGGAATCGCTCGTTTCTACGATGGTATTGAAAGGACATGACTCGGTAGATACGGCAATGTCGCGCCTAGTAGGGCTGCCACTTGGTATTTTCGTCAAGTTGATTATGTTGGGTAAAATTAAAGCTACAGGGGTAAATATTCCGGTGATGGAAGAGGTTTATACACCTGTATTGAAAGAATTGGAGGATTACGGAGTGATATTTAAAGAGACTAAAAAGTAGCGAGTTTACGAGTAGCGAGTAGCGAGTCGAAACAATGTAATTACTCGCTACTCGGCACTCGCTACTCGCTACTCGTAAACTCGTAACTCACTAACTATGAAACATTTACTTGCGCCTTCCTTATTAGCGGCGGATTTCAATAGACTGCACGAAGCAGTGGATTTGGTGGAAAATTCGGAAGCCGATTGGTATCACTTGGATGTGATGGATGGGAGTTTTGTGCCGAATATCTCCTTTGGGATGTCGATTATCAAGCAATTGAGGGCGATTTCTAAGAAGCCTTTTGATGTGCATTTGATGATGGTGGAACCGGAAAAATATATCACACAATTTCGCGAAGCAGGGGCAGATGTGATTACGGTGCATTACGAGGCTTGTCCACATGTGCATCGCACACTCGCACAGATACGCGAGACAGGTGCGAAGTCAGGCGTAGCGATTAATCCGGGTACGCCCGTTTCTGTTTTGGAGGATGTATTGGATGAAACGGATTTGGTTTTGATAATGTCTGTAAATCCGGGCTTCGGCGGGCAGAAATTTATTTATAATACGCTCAAAAAAATCGAACAGGTCAAAGAACGCCTTATCACAAGAAATCTCTCCGCTAAAATTGAGATAGATGGTGGCGTGGGTTTGCAAAATGCGGAGGCAATATTGAAAGCGGGGGCAGATGTTTTGGTGGCAGGAAGTAGTGTATTTAAAGCTGAAAATCCGAAGGAAGCGATTGTGAGATTGAAGGAGATTGGGAAGGGGAGTTTGTTGGTTTAGTAAGTTTAAGAATAAGTTTAAGTTTAAATAAATAATTCATTTTCAATGAATTATCATAATTAAAAGTGTCGCTTAGTTCAGTTCAACCACTTACTTAGAAGTGTTTATTGAGTTCTTCTACAAGGCTGTGTACATTCGTTGCGGGATTTTTTTCTGCATAATTTATGTTTTTTTGATTGTCTAATAATTTTTCTGCTCTACTGATGGCTTGCGCTTGGTTGGCGTTTTCGTCTTTTTTGAGTCGTTTGTAAATGGTCTTTGCAAAAGCTGTGTTTTTGCCCATTTTTTCATAATTGCAAGTCCATAGTTCGCTCAATTTATCGTAGTATTCGTGCCTTGTCCATTGATTGTCAAAGTATTGATAATGTAGTAAAAACCATAGTTCGAAGGCATCATTGGAATAGGCAACCTTGATGTTTTTGCTTTCGGCGAGAGCTATGGCGTTTTCGTAATCGGCTTTGATTTGGTCGGCATTTTCACGCTGAATA
>CALCMV010000229.1 GCA_937967535.1 uncultured Saprospiraceae bacterium | reverse complement strand
AATTTGCTCAGTGCGCTCACTGAAATCTTCGTCGAGGTCGTAATAGGCTTTCATCAGTACAAATCTGCCGGACAGGTGATAATTGATGTCAATATCATCCACTCGAATGAGGTGGCTGATGGCTTGTCGCAATTCGCCTTTATAAAAATGAATCACACCGATACCGAAGGAATACACGCTCTCCCGAAAATGTGGTGCAATGTGTATTTTAGTATCCTCAATAAGTTGCCGAATCCAATCAAAGTGCCGCAGTTGGCAAGCTACGCTGATGATATTTTTCATTTTATCAACCGGAATATATTCTCCTTCTGCCAAGAGATTTTTTTCAGCCATTACTTGATAAAGTCGGAAAAGTTCTTCGAGATAGTCGGTTTGTCCGGCGATGACTTGGGCTATACAAAAATTGGCAGCAATGATGTAAAGGTCATTCTTTGCCCTCTTATCTATTTGATTATGAGTGAGTAATAACGTTTTTAATTGTCGGAAACTCTCAGCATCTTGGTCTTTAAACATACGTACTGCCACGCAATAGGTCTGCACAAGCGGCTCGTCGAAAAATCTTGGAAGGTCGGCAACATCAAAGACCGATTCTAAGAAATCCAAATCGTAATCGGTCTTATACGTGCGTTGCATAGCGAGCATTTCAAACACCAATTGAAACTGCCGAACGAGATAGAAAATCGTCAAATTATCACTCACCGATTGCAGATTATCTTTTTGTTTAATATTGTGTTTTTGCAACAAATTCCAACGAGAAAAATCGTATTCGAGTAGGTGTTGATTGTAGTAGGTTTCTGCACTAATATTTTGGGTGTTACTTTCGGTATAAGTTTTTGTAAAATGTACACGGAATAAATCCGGCATATTTTTATCCAAAAAACTTTGCAGGAGTAGATGTTGTTTGTATGTCTTATTTTCTTCCAGTTTTTTCCATGTTAAATAATTGAAAACCAATTGGGTGAGTTTGCTTGATACCACATTGAGTGCCTGTGCTTCGGCTGAAGTCAGGGGATTTGAAGGAGCAGATTTATCGATGAAAGTACGGATGTACGACAGGTGTTTTGTAGGAGCTTGTTTTTTATTTTCTACATGCTTTTTTAACCATTTAAATAGCCGAACAACGGATTTATCGGTATTAAAAAACGGACTTTTCACAAATTTTTCCAATTCGCGTAGCTCTTTTTTATCAAAAATTAGTAAGAGTAAATATATTTTTGAATCATTCATTTTATTATTAATCATTATTTTATAAAACAATAATAATATTAATTGTAAATATTCACACTGATAAAATTAACAAAAAATAACAAATATCCACCGTACTTTTGCATTATACAAAACGACTACTTTACGAAACATCATCTAAACACTGTTAAAATTCTTGACTATGAAATATTTATTCTTAACTCCTTTATTTTTTTTCGTCATTTGCACTTTTGCTTTTGCACAGGATAATTGCAGACTTCAGGATTCGTTGACTTTGGTGAAATTTCATCGTTTTGTTGACTTCAAAACTGAATTTGAATGGGATTTGGAAACTCCTATGAATACGTGGAATGGAGTGACACTTTCGCAGGAAGGCTGTGTGGAGCGTCTCGAATTGTCCGGTATGTTGGAAGGTACCGGTAACCCTCATTATGTCCGTTTCAATACGATGTCTCAACTAACTCATGTGGATTTGAGCGATAATAATTTGAATTCCCTACCGGATATGGAGGAAGCCGATCAATTGACTTATGTTGATGTATCGAATAATCAGATAACTTTTATCTACCTTTGGTCACATCTTGATTTGCCAAATGATGACGTAGAATTGGTGTATATACCGCAAGGAATAATAGGTGATACAACGGAGCATCAAGCATTTCCCGACATAGATTATACGATTAAGCTACCCCATGCAAATATTAGCGATAATGAAGTTAAGTGGTATAAAGACGGTACGCTAATAGCTACGACTCAATTAAACACACTTGATTTGAATGGTGTACAGGCTTCGGATGCAGGAACATATACAGCCACCGTGACCAATCCGAGATTCCCCGATTTGACACTCCAAATAGCCCCTCAAATATTGAATATGGGTGGAGTTAGGGAACGTGATTCCCTATCTTTGACAAGATTCTATGAGGATTGTGAATTCAAATTGGAAGCACAGAGATGGGACCTTTCACAACCGATAGATACTTGGTACGGAGTGACACTTTCTTCAGAAGGTTGTGTAGAACGCTTGGAACTACAGGGGGCATTGTCAGAGGGAAGTTTTTATTACCAGACCCGTATGCGTGATTTAGCATGTCTGACACACTTAGACTTACGAGACAATAATATTACGAGCATAAATGGTGCTGTTCGCATACCCAATCTTGACTATTTTAACATACAAAATAACGCACTTACCATGTATGATTTATTGGTTTTTGCCGAAGAGCAAGCACCTGACTTTATATACCATCCTCAAAATCCGCTGCCTGCTTCGCCTGACACCATCATAGAAAAAGCCGGAAATAATACACATATGGTCGCAGAGGAATTTAACCATGGAGAGCCCGGAAATATATATACCTGGTATCAGAATGGCACCGAAGTAGCCGATTTTGTGGATTATATAGCGTTTAGCCTGACGGATCTTCAACCCGATGATTCAGGCACATACATCTGTGAATTGACGAATCCTGCGCTGCCTGATTTAACTTTGTACACGGAGCCTGTGGAAGTTTTGGTGATGCCAAGTGGACGCGCGCTGGATTCTCTGATTTTAACACTTTTTGAACAAACAGTCACTTTTAAGCCGGGGCATGGTTGGGATACGACTCAACCCATAAACACTTGGGAAGGTGTAACACTCAATGCCGATGGTAGAGTAAAAGAGTTGTTATTGCCCAACTTACTCACACAGGGAGTTTTTATACAGCGTATGGAACAGTTGGATGATTTGGAAGTCATTGATTTAAGTCACAATAACCTGACAGGTAGTTTTATTGGTAGCCTTCCAACTAATAACCCTTTGCCTTTTTCAAAATTGAAGTATGCCGATATATCACATAATCAACTGACAGGGAGTATCAATATCCATTCACTACTAGATTCACTCGAATATCTGGATTGCAGCAACAATAAAATATTAAATATTAATGGAATGTCAACCGCCGGATTGAAATATCTGGATGTAAGCAATAATACTTTTGCATCTGATAGGTGGAACCCGCATTACACAGACTTGATTCCTCAAAATGCTGGTATAGAAGTGTTGCGTTTGAATGATAATGATTTAGTAGGAAATTATATAGATGATTATCATGATCTGGAGCAGCTACGAGTTGTAGAGTTGCAACACAATAAAATAGCCGAACTTCTGCCGGATTTCTTTAATCCATCGGTAGATTCACTCAATGTTACTTACAACCAATTGACTTTTGAGGATTTGATACGCCCAAATACTCCGAATAGCTATAGCTATGCTCCTCAAGATAGCATCGAAGGAGCACTTTTTATTAGCACAACACCGGGTAGCGACTACACGATTTACCTTGATTTTGATAAAGATGTAGAAAATAATATTTATACATGGTATAAAGACGGCAACTTTCTCACAACAACCACAGAGGGTGTATTGCCACTAACCAACTTGCAAACGACAGACAGCGGAAATTATGATTGTCAAATTACTAACCCTGCACTGCCCGAATTGATGTTAAATATAGCTACTATAACGCTAGTGGTAGATGAACTCAATAACAATTGCCGACTCAGAGACTCACTCGCTCTCATACAAATCGGTGCGGCAGAAATTAATGGTGAACGTGTGCATTGGGATTTTTCAAAACCACTGGAAGAGTGGTATGGTGTACAATTATCGGAAGAAGGGTGTGTTGTCGGATTAGGATTTAATGATGATCGTCTTGAGTATATCCCTGAAGCCATCGGGCAATTATTGGATGTAGAAACTATCTATATCAAGGAAAATCGTGTATCAGGTACTATCCCAAGAAGTGTACGTAACTTGACTAAGCTGCGTGTTTTTTCCGTTACCGAAGAATGGATAAACGGACCTATTCCCATAGAACTTACCACGTTGACCAATTTAGAAATCTTGCGTATAGAAGGAGATTTCACCGAACTACCGCCCGGAATCGGCAATCTCACGAATTTGAGTGAACTCGAATTATCCGGAAATTTGACAACTTTACCTGAAGAAATATATAATTTAACCCGACTTGAGCGTGTAAGTTTAAGATATAACCAGTTGAGTAGCCTTCCTCCAAATCTGGCGGAAAACTGGACATGGTTGTACGATTTGGATTTATACTATAATTATCTCACTTACGATGACCTGCTCCAATTTAAAGACTTCAACTTCGGCTACCAAAACACCATAGGCACACCCGACACCATAGAGTTGACCGTTGGCGATGATTTTATAATTGATTTAGAATTTGACGAGAATGTACCGGACAATACCTACCACTGGTTTCGCAACAGTATTCCGATTGATACCACTACACAAAATCAATTGGTATTGGATAATGTACAATTAGACGATGTAGGTATCTACACCTGCCAAGTATATAATGAGACACTTTGGAACTACGTACTCAATACCGCCCCAATTACACTCGTCATAGAAGGCATTGCCCCCGAAAGCCCCGTATATCCCGGCGATGCCAATGCAGATGGTATCGTAAGCGGTGCAGACGTATTATTTTGGGGATTGGCAAATGGCAACACAGGAGAAATACGTCCTGATGCTTCCGTAGTATGGACACCTCAACCCACACCCGACTGGGATAATGCTATCGGGGGAATCAACGGTAAACACCAAGACACCGATGGCAGTGGCTTGGTGGATGAAGCCGATTTGGATATTATCGAAGTCAATTATCAGAAAACCAACATCAATTATCAGCACCAATTTTATCAAGGCGATGCCCTGCAAATCAGCCCACAGATTGCACAGGCACAGAATTTTGCCGGTACTTCCGAATATGAAATTGAAATTAGTGTAGGCAATAATGCACAAGGCACAACACCTATACACGGATTATCATTCACCCTCGACCTTAGCAATCTGAATAGTGCAGAAAGTTATACTGCCGAATTGACAAATACGAACTCATGGCTTGCTCCATCCAATGTCGTTTCGGTGCATGATGATTATGTTCGACGCAGTGATTTCGCGCTCACGCGCAGTGATTTACAAAACAAAACAGGACTTGGTGCGCTTGGTACACTCAATGTTATTTCCAATGATTTACCAACCGCCGATACCCCTCAATTTCGTGCGGTCATCCGCAATATCACAGCGATACAAAGCGATGGTACGCTCTTGCGTGGAGAAGATGTTTTTATTGGTTCATTTAGGAGTGGAAGTGGGGAAGGTATTATTCCTGCACTCGAATTTGAGGCGATTGCTTATGCTGCTACTTGCGAAGAACCTTCTTCGGCAACTGTTACTATCACAAGCGGCACACCGCCTTATGAGTATCAATGGGGCAATGGCGACACTACCGCCACTGCCGAGAATCTCCCACCGGGAGAACACCAAGTGATTGTGACAGACGATTTCGGACAAAGCTTGACAGCAATGGTCATCGTGCCGAATGGTACGCCTTTGCCCGATGTTGAATTACAAACAAATACTGATGGAGCTATTGAGCTAATTTCTAATATTCCTGATATTCAATATGAATGGAATGGGCTATCCGGTGCTTCCACAACATCACTCACGCCGGGACAGCACACCTTGACTGTCAGCAATTCGGAAGGTTGCTCAAAAACCGTATCTATTTGGGTCGCTGACATCTATTCAAATGTGATATTGGAAGGTGCCTATGATGCCACATCAGGTTTGATGAATGACCAATTGCGCCAACTCAACCTCATACCACTCACCGACCCTTACACCGGAAGAATGACCACAACGGATGCCGTT
>CALCMV010000228.1 GCA_937967535.1 uncultured Saprospiraceae bacterium | reverse complement strand
ATTATTCTGGCGGGTTTCCTTTGGAGATTGTACGACTTCTCCGGCGATGATATTGATGAGTCGCTTGCGATTTTCGATGTCTTCAAGTACGATGCCTTCGTTAGTCGATTGATTTTGAGGGATTTCAAGGATGGAAGTTTGTGCTTCGCTGCCGAGTGATTGGGCTGCGTCAGCGTGTTCTGCGAAAGCGGTATTATCTTTTAAATATTGTTCAAAACAAGTCGAAATCCATCTGCGGTAGCCGTTTTCCATGACGTTTTCGCGGGTATAGCGACTGCGGAAAAAAGCATTGGGCAGGTCATATTTTTGGTCGGTCATTTTGCTTACCAAGCGGTCAAGGCCCTCGCCACTTCGCGCATCCGTATAAATGACAGGCACACCCAAACGACTTTTCAAGCGATTGGTATTGAAGCGATAACCGGACTTTTCGGCTTCGTCCATCATATTGACCACAAAAATCATCGGAAGCCCCAAATCCGCCACCTGTGAGTAGAGTAGGAGAGAACGGTCAAGGTGAGAAGCATCCGCCACATAGACCGCCGCATCGTATTGATTGTCAGTAGTTACGAGTTCGCGTAGCACGACAGCCTCATCCGCCGAATCAGGGTATAAATCGTACAAACCGGGCAAATCAACGACTTCAATTTCTTCGTGTTTGGCAAGCGTACCGGAGGTTTTATCTACCGTGATACCGGGAAAGTTGCCCGTGCGCTGACGCAAGCCCGTCAACTGATTGAAGATACTCGTTTTACCGGAATTGGGGTTGCCGATGAGTGCTATTCGTGAATTCATTTTTAATCGTAACACGGACATTCTTGTCCGCCCACCTTGTAGGGACAGGGCATGCCCTGTCTCTACAAGGTGGCTATCGCGATTTCATCCGCTTCGCGGGCGCGTATGACGATAAATTTTTTATTATTTTTAATACAAACAGGACCACCAAATGGTGCTTTGTATTTCATCTCAACGGGTGCGCTGAAATCCAATCCCAAAGTCATCAATTGTTTGGTCATTTCGCCGTCGCGGATGCGTAGGATAGTCGCTTTGTCGCCTTTTTTTAAATCGCTTAATTTCATTTTTAGTAGCGAGTGGGCGAGTAGCGAGTAGCGAGTGAGTTTTGTGTAAAAACTCGTTACTCGGCACTCGCTACTCGCTACTCTTTTTATTTAGATTTATTCTAAGGTAGTTGCAAATATAGGAATTAAACGGAAAGATTGGGTGAAATGTTGGTAGGAATTGTGCAATCGGTGATTTAAGTCATTTTTCACATTTCGTGTAAATCGTATTGAGTAAATTAAATATTTTTTATCATTCAAAATTCAAAATTGGCGAACACATTAATAGCTATCTGTGTATTTATTTGTTCATCAATTTTTGGAATAAGTGGTTGGACTGAACTAAGCGACACTTTCAGTTTTCATAATTCATTGAAAATGAATTATTTAAACTTAAACTTAAACTTAAACTTAAACTTAAACTTAAACTTAAACTTAAACTTAAACTTAAACTTAAACTTAAACTTAAACTTCAAACAACGGATTCTACTCACTTCACAGTCACACGCCCTTCCACTTCAGCACTCATCGTCTCACCATTCTGCTCAATGATATATTCCAACATTGCATCGCGAAACAGTACGCCCAAATTATGCCGTTTTTTATCTTTCAGAAAAAATAAATTATCGCCGCCATTTGCCAGATAATCGGAGATGGCTACTTTATATATTTTTTTATCGTCCAATGCTTCATCATTGATAAGAATATTCACAGGCAATTCATTATCAATCATATAGGAAACCTGCTGACTGATGGGCCAACCGCCATTCGCCGCCATTGTCCCGAAAATTTGTCGTACCGTAGCTCCGTCAATTTCCAATACCATCAGCATATTGTCAAAAGGCATGAGTTCAAAAATTTTGCCTCGCGTCACTTCCCCTTCCGGCAATACAGGAATACGTATACCACCATAATTGACCAAAGCAAAATCAATTTTCGACTTATGATAATCTTCACTTTTTTTATGAATCAAATCCGCCAACCAATTGCCAAGCGGCGATTCGGGTTTTGCCTTAGCCAAGTCTCTTGCTGTGTTACCGACAACGGTGTTCATCTCTGCATCGAGCCGTTCTTTGTAGGGTGCAATCATATCGGCAATCTCTTTATCGTCGTACACTTTTTCTGCTTTAATATATTCAGAAGAAGTATCCAGATAATGAATACGCGGCGCACAAGCCACCAAATTGATGAGGAGTAGAAATACAAAAAAACGATTCATAACTAAGTGAATTTCCAAATTTCAAGCACCCAATTCCAACAAAAATATCAGACAAATACACATTTTAATTTGGAATTTGGAATTTGATGCTTGGAATTTCATTCGTAAAGGTAATAAATATGATTTTTTATTTGTAAATTGTCATAAAGTTCATAGTTGATAGTTCGTAGTTCATGGTTTTGAACGAGCTATGAACTACGAACTATCAACTATGAACTAATTATGAACAAACGCTATAATAAATCGGAATCCAGAAAAAACAAACCTTATAATAAATCAAGAAAGCGACGTCCGCATCCGCCTTATCATGAGTCGCGTCCGCGTGAGCGTGAGCGTGAGCGTAGCTACAAGCCCACTACCAAAGCCATCGAAATGGAGCGTGGCGATGCCTTAGATTTTGACCTAAAAGTACCGAAAGTAGATTGGCAATTGCCCACTATTAGCGATATAGACCAGGGGGGGCTAGCCGATATACCCGAAACCAATACCGATATAAGCATACCCGAAGCACCCAAAACGCAGTCCAAACCAAAAATCAATGACCCGCTCGAATTGCCCGAATTTGAAGTAAAACCCAAGCAGAGCAAGTCACAAGTCAAAACCATTCCCAAAACCAAAGCACCACAATCACTCGGACAAAAACCCAAAGCACTGAGCAAAGAGCAACAAATCCAACGCCGCCGAGCCATGCAGCAACAAAATCAACAGCGTCCGCAAATGCAACGCAATACGCAAGTACATCCGGCGGCGGTTATTGGTCCGGTTATTATTCTGTTTATTGCACTGTCTTTCTTATCATCAGTAGATGCACCTGCTATTTTATATCTAGTTGTCTTATTTTTTATTGGTAAACATATCTGGAGTATTATTCAAAAAGGAGGACAGCAATAGTTTAATTTTAATTTCAACCTCAATTTGACCTTAAATTTGCGAATAACCCTAGAAAATACTTATACCACAAATTTAGTAGTCCTTATTTTTCATAAGTCATACGCCAATCTCTCTGGCAAATTGATAATTGAGGAGTGCAGTTCTAATTGAGAGCATATAGGTCACAATTTGTTCATTTAGAAATATTTATAAAAATAAATTATTTATGCTCATTAGACTTTAGGCAGAGGGAATTGGGAAATCAGGCAAATCCCTATTTTTTAAATTTTAAAAAAACACATAAAATTATTGTAGCTGCATTTGCATTTGATGCTGAAAACAAGTATATTGCATATGGAATTTATTATTATTGGCGTATTATTAATATCAGGAATCATACAGTTAATATATTGGAGCGTCATCTTCATGAGATTTGCATGGAGCAATTCCGACAAACAAGACAAACCTAACCAATCTCCCGAACCTGTCTCTGTCATTATCTGTGCGAAAAATGAAGAGCAGAATTTACAGGAACATCTACCATATATTTTAAGGCAAAAATATTTCGATTACGAAGTACTCGTCGTCAATGACGGTTCTACGGACGGAACTGCACGAGTGCTGAATAATTTTCAAAAAGAGTATACACACTTGCGTGTACTCCACGTTCCCGCAGATACCTCGCGTGAAATGAAAGGCAAAAAGTATGCACTCAGTCAGGGTATCGAAGCGAGTAAACATGAAGTATTATTGCTGACAGATGCAGATTGCCAACCCGCAAGCAAGTATTGGATTGAGGGAATGCAAGCTGTAATTGATGGGAAAAAGCAGATTGGACTGGGATACGGACCTTTTTTTACAAAAAACAGACATTTAAATCGCTTTGCCAGATTTGAGACCGTTTATACGGCGATTCAATATTTTTCGGCAGCAATTTGGGGTTTCCCGTATATGGGTGTAGGAAGAAATTTAATATACAAAAAATCTTTGTACACTGATAATGAAGGTTTTAAGAATCACGCTCAAATCACATCTGGCGATGATGATTTATTTGTGAGCGAAGTGGCTACTAAGGAAAACACTACGATGTGCCTCAAAAAAAGTTGCTTTATGTACTCAAAAAGTGAAACGCGCATTACATATTATTATAAAATTAAATATAGACATAACACAACAGGAAGTCGTTATAAATCAGTGCATAAGATATTTTTAGGAGGCTTATCAATGTCACACTTTATGTTTTATTTGTCTTTTTTAACGACAATTATACTACACCTTAGCATTGAAACAGCGATTAGCATATATTTAATGAGGTTAATTATAGTACTAATCGTTTACGTAAAAACAGCACAAAAGTTACATGAACATCATCTAACACTATGGATCCCCTTATTCGACTTCTTGCTGTTGTTTTATTTTATTTTACTCACTCCGGCACTCGTGTCGGGCAACACCAAGTCATGGAAATAAATCAAAACAGAAGACACTCAGCACCGGCGGTTGGCTACCGCGCTGCCTCGAACACCAACTTATCTGACAGAGCAGTGGAAGACTATGAAATCGTCCAACGCGCCGTCCAATACCAAGAAGAACGCGCTTATGCGGAATTGATGAACCGTTATAAGGAAGCCATTTTTAATATGATGTTGAAAATGGTACACAACCGGGAAGATGCAGACGACCTCACGCTTGAGGCTTTTGGCAAAGCCTTTAGCAAACTCGGTACTTACACACCAAGATATGCTTTCAGCACTTGGTTGTTTAAGATAGCGATTAATAATTGCATTGATTTTATCAGAAAGAAAAAACTGAATATGCTTTCTATTGACGACCCGATTGAAATGGATAGCAATCAGAACTACTCCAACAATTTACGCTCCGGCAACCTCGACCCGGAAGAGAAATATATCCGTGACCAAAAGCTCATGCTCATGCGTAGCTACTTGCGTCAACTCAATCCCAAATACCGATTGATGATAGAACTCCGCTTTTTTGAAGAATTGACCTATGACGAAATTGCCAAAGAATTAGAAATCCCGCTTGGTACCGTCAAAGCACAACTTTTCAGAGCCAAAGAACTCCTAACGGCTTTGATGGCAAATTCGCATCGTAGCGGACACCTTTGATAATGATTAATGGTTAACGATTAATGATTAATATTTGATTTTCGCTATGCGAAAAATATCATTACCCCATTATTCCATTTCATTAATCGTTAATCATTAATAATTAACCGCTAAAAAAGAAGAATCATTTTTTGTAGTAAATCAATTTCGACAAGTGCAGGGCGTGTTTCCGTAAGGAGGCACGCCTTCACATTTTGGGGAGTTGTTGAATTGATGGGTTGACGAGTTGTTGTTTTTACCTGTCAAAAATGATACATTTGCACTCGCAAACAATTATACAACAATAACTCGACAACTCAACAACTCGTCAACACATGGTAAAGACAGATATATTGGTCGTAGGCGCAGGAATCGCCGGATTGACCTTTGCATTGAAAACGGCGCACCGCCGTCCCGACCTGAAAATCACCGTACTCACCAAGACGAATCGTGAAGAAAGCAACACGCGCTATGCACAAGGCGGCGTGGCTGCCGTATGGAATTTTGAGACGGATTCTTACAAAAAACACATTGACGATACGCTGGATGCCGGCGATGGTTTGTGTGATAAAGATATTGTGGAGATTGTAGTCAAAGAAGGACCGGAACGGGTCAAAGAAATCATCGAATGGGGCGCAAGATTTGACAAGCACGGCGCAGAATATGACTTGGGGCGCGAAGGCGGACATTCCGAAAATCGCATTCTCCACTACAAAGATTATACGGGTTGGGAAATGCTACGCGCCATGCTCGAAAAAGCGAAAACAATGCCCAACATCGAGATTCACGACCATTTTTTTGCAGTAGATTTGATTTCGCAACACCACTTGGGGCATGTTGTCACAAGAGTCAACAACAATATTGAATGTTACGGTGCTTATGTCTTGAATTTGGCAACCAATCATATTGAAACGATTCTGGCAAAAATCACCCTTGTAGCTACAGGCGGCGCAGGGCAAGTCTATCGCAGCACCACCAACCCCGTAATTGCTACGGGCGATGGCATCGCTATGGTTTACCGCATGAAAGGGCGTTTGGAGAATATGGAATTTGTCCAATTTCACCCTACTTCACTATTCAATCCGGCGGGCGAAAATCCGGCGTTTTTGGTCTCGGAAGCCGTGCGCGGTTTTGGGGCGATATTGAAGAGCAAAGAAGGCGAAGAATTTATGCACTTGTACGACGAGCGCAAATCACTCGCACCTCGCGACATCGTAGCCCGCGCCATTGACAATGAAATGAAAAAACGCGGTAACGAACATATGTGTCTTGACTGTTCGCACTTGGATAAAGAAGGCTTTTTGGCGCATTTCCCAACAATTTATGAGAAATGTATGAGCCTCGGCATTGACCCCATGAAAGATTTGATTCCCGTAGTACCTGCCGCACATTATGTATGCGGAGGTATCAAAACAGACGAAATCGGACGCACATCAGTAAAAAATATGTACGCCTGCGGCGAATGTACAAGCAGCGGCTTGCATGGTGCCAACCGTCTGGCTTCCAATTCTTTATTGGAGGCAATGGTCTTTGCACATCGTATTTTTGAGGATGCCCTTGCTAAGGTAGATGACCTCAATATCCAAACAGGCATCCCCGAATGGAACGCCGAAAGTACAAGCGAGCCAAAAGAAATGGTACTTATCACACAAAGCCTCAAAGAATTGAAAGAAATCATGAGTAATTATGTAGGCATTGTACGCTCGAATGTTCGCTTGAAACGTGCCGCAGACCGCCTGCTTTTGCTTTATAATGAAACTGAAAGACTGTACACCACCACCACACTCTCTCCTCAATTGGTCGAACTTCGCAATCTCATCACGATTGGTTATCTCATCACCACCTCTGCACAGATGCGCCACGAAAGCCGGGGCTTGCATTACACCACAGATTATCCTGAAAAATTGAGCTTTGCAGAGACGGTTTTGAGGTGATTAGGCACTTAAAAAATTTTTGAAACCAACATGTTGTCGATAAATTTGCAATGTTGGTTTATTCCTCCAAAGGAGGCTTAAATTTGTCCCGTATAGCTATCGGGAGAGTTTGAACTTGTTCTTAAACTTAATTTCACATTTTATGTAAATTAGATTAAAAAAGAACAAATATAAAATTATTTAACTTTATTAAATTGATTGTTGCTGAGATTAGTTGTTTATGCTTTAAGTTTCGTAAACTCGCTGTATGATAACAGAGCGAGTAGACGACATTCCCCTCCAAGTGGAGAATACTTACTGTTGGAAAGAAAGGCGCATTATGTTATATTCACCGCCTTATGCAAAAAAACAAACTGCCGCTTTGAATGACCGTATTGCCAAAGCACAAGCCGATTTAGACCATGTTTTTGTCCGAAAACAAGGCAGAAGACAGCCAAAGAATTATACAGCGGCAAAACAGGCGGTACAAAAGATTTTGAGCAAATATCGTGTACAGGATTTTATAGAGGTGCATATCCATACCCACAAAGATACCAAAACAACTAGTACACTGTGGCGCAAAAAATAAGACCTCGTTCTTCTCAAAACCTGCCCTCATTTGTAGGGACAGGGCATGCCCTGTCCCTACAAATGAGGGCAG
>CALCMV010000227.1 GCA_937967535.1 uncultured Saprospiraceae bacterium | reverse complement strand
ACTCTCCCGATTGCTTGTGTATCACTTCCACCTGATTTTTCGAGAATAATATCTCCAAATTTCAGTTTTCTGCTTTCCAGTTGTTTTGTTTCAACGTCAATTTCAGCTACGTCATCGTAAGATAATTTTCCATTATTGAGTTTGAAGTTCGTATTTCTTAATACTTTAGTTTTTGTTAGTTCTCCTTTTTTTCCTGCCCACAATCCACTTTGGAATGATACCAGATTATCCAAAATTGCTGCTTCCCATTTACTCTCAATCCTCACTTTTTTTTTAATCGAAAGTGAAATATTTTTTTCAAAATCTACACGGTCAAAGGTCATCATATCTATGAGGTTTTGGTAGTAGATATTTTGTTGGAGATTTTCGGGAATATCTAAATCAAAGTTTCCTCTGAATGCTTTATATATGTAATAACTGGCTTTGTTGGGATTGTCAAAAGTATGTGGGTCGTAGAGTTGGGTACATTCGTCAATGGATTTGCTGCGTTGGATAGGATGAATACCCTCGCTACCTCTGCGGTGACTAAATTCGTAGCCCAAAAATTGTTTTTCCTGTGCTTTTTGTCCCGTTTTGATTAGGGCTATTTTTTGCGGATAAGCGATAATGAAATAGCTTAGTTTTTCTTGTTCTATGTTCAAGATATTCAGGTATTTATCCTGTCCTTTTTTTACTTTTATTTTCTTTTGGTAGCTTTGATAAATATCGTGTTGGCGGATGTTCTCATTGGGCGTTTTTTGAAGTAAGGTCTTGTAATCTTCGAGCGTAATACCTTCCCATACGTGCGTGAGGTATTTCTGCAAAGGTTGTTCGATACCATTGATGGTAACGTCTCGCATATTGGTGAAGAGTTTTTTAACGGCTTCGGTGACATTATGACTATCAGCATTATTTCTACGACGGAGGAATAGCGTGACCGTATTCGTACCCGTAGCCATGAAGGTATTGGAACCTAACTCGGCGATAGCCACGATGTCAAAATACTTGAGAATAATTTCGCGGGTTTGGGTATAAATACCTGTATTGCTCAGAATACTGCTTGGCAAGATGATACCTGCCAGACCACCATCTTTGAGGAGTTGTTTGGTACGCTCAACAAATAGACATTCGATTTCGCTACTTTGGTCGGTGAGTCGCTCGTACAAATCGAATGATTTTTGAGCGGTTTCGCTATTCATTTGCCCCTTGAATGCCGCTACAGAATAGGGCGGATTGGAAATAACGATGTCAAATTGTTTATTATCTTGCGGATAGGTTTTGTTGGCTTTGGTCAAGAGGTCTTTATAGACTTTTTCGGTGGCAAAATCAGCCAAGCCATCGCCATGTATGACTTTGGCTAAACCGTCGCCATGCAAGTAGCAACTAACCTTGGCGGTTTTGACTAAACGGTAGTCTTTTTCGATACCGTACACATAATCCTCTGCCCAATCGAATTGCACATTTTTGAAGCCAGAGAGTTGTTTTTTAGTCACCGGTGGGTAATTATTCGGCTCTACATCATCCAGATATTTTTGGATAATTTCCATGGATTCGGTCAGAAAATGCCCACTTCCTGCGGCGTAATCAATGACCTTTGGCAGTAAGTCACCTTTGTTGCCTTGTTTGATTTTTTGTTCCGTTATTTCCAATATGGGCAAACTACGTATGATGAAGCGTGCAATAGGTACGGGCGTAAAAAATTGCCCGGACTCTTGCTTTAAGCCCGTAGTCAAGAGCAATTCAAAGAAATCACTCAAAAATTGTTGGCGGTAATTGTAGCGGATTTTGTAAGCTTGTAGTAACTCAACGACTTCCTTGACGACCTTCGCATTATCATTAAATGAATCATCATCATAGACCTCTTTGATGGCAAATTCGTTATTTTTCTTTAGTCGAATTTCGGTCAAGATTTCTTTAAATTGTAGCTGAAATTCCTCTTCGACATTACGAAACCGCTTATCCAATTCATCATCACTCACATCCGTCACATCTTTTTCCAATAATTCACGCATCCCTTTTCCGTATAAATCGGTGAGGCGTTTTTGAAAAGAAATATGGTCGTCAATACCCTCAAGCCATTGAAATTCGAGTTCTTCCTCATCGCTTTTAGAATATTCATCTACTATTTTACATAAAAATAAGGTAAATATTTTGTTGAAAGCATTAGGCTTATCCGAGACGACATTATGCCGAAGTATCTCTAAGAAGCGATTGAAGATGTGGCTACTGTCTTCTTGCTTTAAATCTTGTAAGTCTTTCTTTGTGAGGGCTTTACTTTTGAATTGATAGGGAGCAACCCAACTATCAAATATACCATTGGATTTTAGTATTTTATTCCAACGCTCAAAAAAGTCTTTTACATTAGAGGTTTGGCGATAAGCCTCCTCAATTTTAATGATTTCATTGATATAATTTACCGTTTCGCCATCAAGTTGCGAAGCATACAACATCAGTATATCCGCTGCTTTGTCTTGCTGAAAATAAGTAAATAGTTGCCCGCCGTTTTTGTGGATATTTTTTAATTCTTTTTCATATTCCTTGCCCCACGTTTTACATTCAATCATCAAATACGCCGTGCCATCATCTCCCGTCACCAAAACGTCCAAACGTCCGCTAGTGCCATGTCCTGTTTTCCATGTTTTTTCTAAGGTAATATTTTCGGGATTATAACCTTTTTCGAGCAACCTGTCCACACATTCCAAAACAACCCAGTTCTCTGCCTGTGAAAAATTGAGTGTCGTTTTGCTTTCCGCTTTTATTTTATTGCCAAAATTAAATTGTTGTTTTTCAATATTTACCTCCACCACATAGTCACCGTACTTCTTTTGAAATACGCCGATAACATGCTCTTTAGGTACGAAACCCAATGTTTGTATCAGTTTTTTTTCTTGCATGGTGACGCTGTTTTGGATTTGTTTTTATTTGAAACACAAAGATACAAAAATGACTTAATAGGAACACGAATTTAGCGAATTTGACGGATTTTCGCGGATTTTTTCTTTTTCCACAAAAAAAAACGCACTAACAAATTGACTCTGTTAGTGCGTTTTGATTTATTGTAAATACATCAGCGGCTCACAGATTTTCGTAATCGTGAATAATTATAATACTAATGATATTTAAACTTTGCATAATTACTTGTCTATTACAATTTTTTCTACTTCTTCAATAACCTTAGTTGCTACCTCAAATGCTTCATTAATGTCATCTTTGGTGTAGTAGTTTTCAACTTTCTTTAACCCTGCTAAGTGAATCTTATTACGCTTATCTCGTAAGTCATTGATATCTTTTATTAAATCAGCATTAATAAGTTCTCCTTTTTCATAGGCATCACAAACAGTTTTGAATTGCGTATTTTTCTTGAATTTTTCATGTTTTTTGACAGCCTTAGCACCTACAATTTTCGTTACGTCATCAATCTGATATAATGGTTTTATCTCAGCGTAAGATTTCTCTTCAGGCATAATTTCAGACTCTTGTACTAAGCCTTTTTTTAATGCAATCTCTAATCCGTAATGAAGTACTCCCTCAACAACCGAAGCTGTATATTGTATAATATTTTTGAAAATAGAATATTCAACAGCACCTACAATTTCAAGTTCGGCTTCAGCTTTAATGAGAAAAACGGTGTACTGCATTGATATAGCAAGATTACTTTTCAGCGTTTCATTTTTAATAAAATAGAATCTTTGTTCAAAAAATGCTACATCTGGTATTTCAATTCGAGGTTTATTACTTGCCATTTTCTAAAAAATCTGCTACGGCTGGATAGCCGTTTTTCCGAAGAGAATCACCTATTTCAACACCTTTTTTACCATAGTCACCTCCATATTTACTCATAACGTTAGACATATGAGAGCTAGCTTTAGGTTTCCAAGATGTGTTTGGATTAGACTGCTTAGACCTATTAGATGTTTTTTTACCAGTATTTGATTTATCTTTTTTCATCAATGCAAAAATACATAATTTTTCATTAAAATTCAATAGGGATTAAAGTAAAACGGCAGTTAAAGATAACCTCTGATTTATTGTAAACATACGCAAAAATAGGCTTTTTTAATGGAGACGCAAGGTGTGAAAAATCTGTTTTCGTATAAATCCAACCTTTTAAGGTATTTGAGTGTCTATCTAAATGAAATATCTTTTCTAATCACATTTGAAATAATTTTATGAAAAAACTATTGCCCTCTATGGCGGCACTCTTAATGATAGCTGCCTGCAACCAAGATGACAACACCCAAGCAACAACACCCGTCGAAGCAATTATTTTCTCGGATGTAGAAGTCGGACAAAAATTTTTGTATCAGCGATATGTTGTCAACAATATTGACTCGCTTCCCGACAGTTTTGAATGGCGAGATGATACATTGGTTTTGGAGGTAACAGGTTTGGAAGCATCAAGAATTTTCTTGCAAGAATCATTGACTGAATATTCAGAAAATTACTACGAAAACACACCACCTATCCAATATGCGCTTGATTTTGTGGATGATAAATTGTTATTGAGTGAAGCATCAGGACTATTTAGTCCTTACAAAGAAGATACACTTCGACTATATACTATTAACGACACTTTATCGCATGATTTCTCTGCTCCCGCCAATGGTGGTTTTGTGCCGACATTTGAATTAGGAGACATCAGCCAAAGAGATAAATCAGTAGTCTGCAAAATAGAAGTCTGGATAACACATGTTTTATTTTATGATGATGAAAAGTTTTATACCGCACATTCTATAAGTCAGAGTGATGTCAGTCCTTTTATTTCAACTGGAGGCGGTTGGAATTTAATTGAGTAGTAAAGTGAATTGAACGATTCATTACGCAAAACGCGCTAACAAATAGAAACTGTTAGCGCGTTTTGATTTTAAACCCAACCTTTTCAGCATATTTGGATGTCTTTTTTAATGAAATGTCTT
>CALCMV010000226.1 GCA_937967535.1 uncultured Saprospiraceae bacterium | reverse complement strand
TTACATTAAAAAAAAGTATCAACTATTTTTAAAACAAATTTAAACATACCATAATTATCTGGATATTTACGGTTTGGGTTGCTAATTTAACATTTCACTCACTGCCCGATAATCTGCCGCGTAGGAGCAGTTTTCTGCTTCGCTCCATCCAAAAAACCAATCAAAATCCGGTTAAATTCTCCCGGATGGGTTTCCATTGGATTGTGTGCTGCGCCTTGTATTTCTTGTATTTGCGAATCGTAGAGAACTTCGTCGAGTTTTTCGCCTTCGCTGAATGGTATGGATTCGTCTTCCGTTCCCCAGATGATGAGGGCGGGTTGTTTGATGTCTTCCAATTTATAACTACTCACTTCTTCAGAATAAACCATCGCCTCTACAATCGCACTCGAAGCACGCGGCTGACGAAGCGGTAGCATATAGGCATTGACGGCAAAAGTATCAGGCTCTTGCCCATAGGCTTTACGAAGCATTTTTTTGATTCGTTTGGGCTTGTAAAGGTAGTAACCTCCGACGACTTCTGCGGTACGTCTTGCAGGTAGCAGTGCGCGCAAAATCTTTTTGCCCATCGGCGTTTTTTTAGCTTGTGTATCAGATGCACCGCCATCCACAAATATGACACTTTTGGCACGTTCGGGCTGCAAAGCACTCATCGCTGCGACGACCTCGCCACTCATCGAATGTCCTGCGAGATGCCACTTGGCGTAGGGTTCCATATTGTATTGAAGTCCGACCCGATCTGCGAGTGTCCACAAGAGTGCGCTGCGGGCAGTATTGGAGTGATTGATGCCCTTGCTTTTATCGCTGTATCCAAAGGCAGGCAGGTCAACAACAAGAACATTATAACCCGCATCAGTGAGCGCGAGTATGTTGTTGCGCCAAGAGTAGGTAGAACCGCCAAAACCGTGTAGTAGCATCACATTTCCCAAAGCAGTACTCGCTTGACTCGACCAGTAACGATAGTGTACTTTCACCTCATCTATACGGGTAAATTGGCTATTAGAATAAGGCTTCTCATTCAAAACATCATGCTTGAGCGGCATCACATGCGGCACGAGCCAAAGCAAAGCGTAAAGCACCAAAAGTGTAATGAAAAGTCCTTTGAAAAATCTCAATATAAACATATATATTTAATGAAAATTAAAATATCAATGAAAATGGCTATCAGTTCATAGTTGCCAGTTCATAGTTCATAGTTTTTCATAATCAGTTGAATTACAATTTTTTGTAAATTACTGATTATCAACCTTAGGCAAACTTAAGCGGGTAGCCATGAAAATGAAAAAGTATCTCGCTATCAGAACGTTATAGCTTTTAAAAAATCATTCGATTGTGAAATTGGTCGCGCAAATATCGGTAAAAAAAGAAGAATGGATTGGGTTTTAAGGGGTTTTTAACGGCTATATTTCACGTTTTACTTGTTTGCAAAATTCGAGGAAAGCCCTGAATGTTTGAATTTGGTCGGTTTTGGTAGTTCGTTTGATAAGTTCTTCGAGATAGGATTTTTCTGTGACGCCTCGCGGATGTTTTTTCGTATAATAAATATTTCGCTCTAATAGCATTTCCCTCAAATAAGCAGCATGAAATTGAGCATGAGTCTCAAATTCATCTGTTTTACCCATCATTTCAGGGTCGTTTGTACTGATGTCGAAAAAATCAATATAAGCCCTCAATTGTTCGCTTTCTGCATTTCGTTTGAATACTTTTCGATTGCCCAAACACCATGTTTCGATACATCTGTTTTGGATAATGAGAACAAATTTTGTATCATCATTCAATTGTATATTTTCTTTCTCAATGAATTTAAAGACTTCATCTGTACGTTCTTGCACATCAAATTCCTCGGCATCTATACACATAACGAGGTAGTCAAATTTACCGATAGTATTGACATCTTCTACAGAATTGCGTAGATGATTGTTCAAAATAGAAGGAAAACCATTGCCATTAAAAACATAAAATTGATGATGGTCAATAGTAAAGGGATCACGAATCTCACTCAATTCAGGGATGAGATGACTGAGCCATTTCGGATAGACTTTCTTTTCTGTCCTTTTCCCTTCGACTAAAAAGTAGATGTTCATGCAGGAATCAGTTCACTGCCTGTTTGGTAGGCATCAAGTTGGAGCAATTGCATGAAAGCATCATGCTTGGATTTGCCGAGATTGAACTTAGAGGCAGGGTGGGTTTTGACCACACCGCCATCGCGTGTGACGAGTTTCCAATGTTTGAAATTAATGGAATTGATAATGTAAGGATGGTGACTCGTGAGTATAAATTGTAAGTCCCGACGCGATTGGAGTATATCTTCGGTCAGTTCGTCTATACAGTTGATACCCAAGCTGTTTTCAAATTCATCAATTAAAAATAAGGAACCTTCAGCCGCAAGGTATAACTCACTGATTTGGATGAGTGTACGGAACATACCGGATGACATTCTTCCTTGTGCTATCCATTCCGGTACGTTTTTTTCTTTTATTTGGATAAAATGATGTTCACGAATAAATGAAGGTGGTTTTTCGTTATAATCGAATTCAAGTGGCGCAATTTTGAGGTCTTCTACTTGTGGGAAAATATCAATAAAACGAGCTTTAATTTGCTCGAAAACTTTACTTTCATTGTGATAAGCCAAGTGTAATTTAGCGCGAATATCTAATTCGGATTGACGTATTTTGTGGAGTGTATTGTATTTCTTTAGTGCATCATTCGCATGAAACGGGCTGATAATGTAAGGCTCATTTGGTGCATTAGAATAGTCATTCAAATGAATCATGCCAAGTTCGTATTTCATCTGATTAATGAAATCTTCCTCCAAGTGGTCCAGTACGCTTGATTCTCTTGATAATTTTATGATTTCCTGTCCGTTAAAAAGGGTTTTATCTTCATTTCTTCGGATTAATTCACGACTATTTTTCAAGATTTCTTCATAGATAATTTTGGCATTTTCTTCGAGTGCTTCCTCGTCGTCATAATCAAAAACAGGCGTTTTATCGAGTTCAAATTCTCCTTTCCAATCATAAATATCGCCATTATTTGCCGCAAAATTTACATGCCATTTTACCCCATTTAAAGATTCTCCCTCTGCTACTCGTTTTAAATCCTCGATAGCATCCAGAATCTGTGTTTTTCCCACACCGGATGCCCCAACCAACAAAGTCAATCGGTCAAAAGTAATGGTATTAAATTTCCATTTTCTCAACTTTGATTCATATTGAAAAGAATTTATTCGCATCTTGATTTTGATTTTTGGTAAAAATACAATTTTTACACAAGAAATGCACAAATTTGAACTTGCGCTTGGTACTTGAACTTGTACTTTCACCCCTTCCCATCCCAAGTTACTTCCTCTGCATCAAGGTCTTGCGTCAATTTTCGAGCTAATACAAATAGGTAATCAGAAAGGCGATTGAGATATTGAATGATGGGTTGTGGCACATCGGCATCGGTATTGAGCGCGACTACGCGACGCTCGGCACGTCTGCACACAGTACGTGCAATATGACAAAAAGAGACGGTGGTGTGTCCACCCGGCAGGATGAAGTTTTTTAATTTTGGGAGTTGGGTGTCCATCTCGTCCATCGCTTGTTCGAGTGGAAGGATGTGGTCATTTTTGATTTCGGGGACGTATGGCGATACGCTATTTTCAGTAGCTAAATGTGAACCGATAGTAAATAAATTATCTTGCACATTTTTAAGGAGTTGTCGGGTATTTTCATCCGAAATACAATCGCGTACCAAGCCGATATAGGAGTTTAATTCATCTACCGTACCATAGGCTTCAATGCGAATGTCGCTCTTGGGAAGTCGTTGACCGCCAAATAGAGAAGTTTCGCCTTTGTCGCCGGTTTTTGTGTATATTTTCATGTTTGATGAGTTGATGAGTTGATGAGTTGAGGAGTTGACGAATTGTTGGGGTGGTGTTTTTTTTTAGCAAAATTTGGCTTTCATGTATTCGCTCATAGCGGGGAAATCGTTGGTAAATTGGCTGTCTTTTTTTGCTAAGTCATGTTCCAAGATTTTCTGCATTTTACTTTTGTTGATACGTCCGTTTTTATCTGTACTATCTCTGAAAACACGCAACCACTTTTGTTCTCGCTCTTTTTTCAAATACTTTGCATTGAGATTTAATATTTCATTCAATTCTTTGTCAAAAGACGTTTTAGAGGAGCGCACAAGTCCGGTAGAAGAGTATGAGATAGTATCTATATGATTTTTTATGGTCGGGTTAATTTGCATGGGAAGTCCATTGGTAATATTGAACGTAGCTTTTTGGGTATCACAATGTAAATCATTGCTCTTACCACCTTTTCCCGGACATACCAGCAGCAAATTTGTATAATCTAATCGTCGGTCTTGTGTGTCGTTTTCTCCATTACATATACTTCTTTCACAATGATGTTCGATTTTCGTTTTGATAATTTTTATCTTCTTCTGACAATACGCACATACGCCGAATTGTTCATCAAAAAGGGCTTGTCGAAGTACGTCTTTGACTTCGGTGTCCATCTCGTCATAATCGGCATTTTCGGCTCTCACATAAACTTGGAACTCGTGAGGCGGGGTGTTTTTTCTAATCCATCTCATGCTCCAAATCAAATTTATATGCTGCGAGTTTTATGCCCAATTCTCCGACCAAACCACTGATATTGCTTCCCGTATCTTCTTCCTCCAGCTTAGACACTTTCTCTATGATACGTTCCAACTCACTCGTATCAGCTTCATTTTCAACAAGTTCATCAAATTTATTAATCAAATCAATATACTCTTTTGGTCTTTCAGTCGAATTAAATAAGAAAGTTAGAAGCGCATTAGAATCCACACCTTTTGTTCTTAGATGCACTTTATCTACAACAAAATCTTCACATAAAAACACATGTTTACTATTCACAGAAGAAATCACTTGCGGTGAATGTGTGGTAATAAAAAACTGTATTTTCGGAAAAACAGAGGTGAGGATGGGGATGATTTTTCTTTGCCAATTTGGGTGTAAGTGTTCTTCTATTTCATCAATCAGGACGATGCCGGGGGAGTTCAAATAATTTTCATCTGATTCAAAATCGTGGGCTAATGCGAGGTTGTAGGCGATGTCAGCTACGAGAGTAATTATGGACTTTTCGCCACTTGATTTGAGTTCTAAATCTTCAGCAGGAAGATGATCTTTGTCTTTTACTTTGAGGAGTAGTGTAGGAGTTAACTTACTTGTTCCTCCTCGTGATTTACCATCTGATTTGATTGTATATGATTTATCATAAATAGCATGAAGTGCACGTTCCACGGCGTATCTGACATATTTTAAATAATTACTTTCAAGGTTAAAATCATTAGTATCTCTTTGTAATCGAAGCTCCTGTGTTTCATATTCAAAAAACCATTCCAAAAAATTAGAATACGAATAGTCATTTTGAAAAACATTTACCCATGCCTCTAATTGAGGTATGGGATATCTGTATAATTTTTCATCAGAAGATAGTGTTAAAAATTTTACCCTTCCTTTATCTGCAGGATAATACTTGATTATTGGTATAGTGAATGGTGCATCGCTAATTTTAGAGTCAAAAAAATTCGTAAAAAGTACTAAATTATTCTCATATACTTTTCTTTCTTTTTTTTGACTTTCATCTAAACTCCCTGCATACATTCCAATCTCTAAATTTCCATATTCAGAAACATCCAGAAAGGTTTTTATCTTTGCATATAAGTTGTGATGTCGTATTTCACTACGGTTGAGTAAAAGACTTCTATCTTGTGATAAGATAGTTGGTTCAAGATAAGGTGTAGAAATCTGTACAAATTGACGAGTTAGTCGATACAAACACTTCACAATCGCCTCCAAAATCGAAGTTTTCCCCGAAGCATTTGCCCCAATAAAAACATTCAAATTATCATTAAAGGTAATTTCTTGTTTTTCAAAACCCTTATAATTTTCTATGTCTATTTTCTTGACAATCATAAAGCCAAAGTTACGAAATAATTAGAAACCTAGAACAAAGAACGCAGAA
>CALCMV010000225.1 GCA_937967535.1 uncultured Saprospiraceae bacterium | reverse complement strand
CTACGTACTGTTTTTCGTAACTTTTATTGCTTTTCTGTTCAATATTCTTGCTTTGCGTGTGGTGAGTCCTGCCGCAGCGAGTGCTTATATTTATTCGCAACCTTTCTTAGCAACTATTATCGCTATGCTCGCAGGTAAAGACATGATTTCGCTGCCTCAAGTATTGGCTTGTTTGCTGATATTTGCGGGCTTGTATTTGGTGAGTAGTAATACAGTTCCTTCAAAATAATTTTTGTCACAGATTAACTACTTTAAATATTTTCTTTATAAATAATTAATGACTTGATAAAAATATAAATGAGGCGAAATAATTTTTAAAATTATTGATAATCAATCACTTAAAACATTTTTTAAAAATAAAATTAACTCATTGACACGAAAAACAAGCACGAATTAAAAACATTATTTTAATCCGTCACATTAAGCCCATTTATAATGCCGTGTATTTGCATAACCACCAAAAAATATTCATCTTTGTTAAGTTACTTTAGGGAGCACGAAGAAAATAATCTACCCCAAATGAAGCTGTTATTTTTTTTATATGTTTGGCTAAATTTGACGCGAATACTCCCTGTATTTAAGGAGAATTTAGTGAAACATATAAGAAAAAGAACAATTCAGACGGGTAGATTATTTTTTTCGTGTTCCCTTAATATCAAATACTGTCCCAATTAAAGTAATGAGTTCCCTTCTTTCCCCATCTTATAATCTCCGTAAAACCCGCGTGATTTCTTATCCAAATGAAGTGTTAAGTTATACCTGATTAACTCATAGCATAGCTATGTCTATACGATAATAACACAGTTAAGTGTAAGTACAATTTCATCCTGATAACTATCGAGGACAGATTCAAGTCTATATCCTTTCATTAGGTAATAAGACTTGTAAGCGTCGCTTGGTATCAGTCCGAACACTTATCTCATTTTTTAATTCTAAACACCTTTTTTAATTTTATGAAAAATTTTAGACTAATTACTTTGCTCTTCCTTGCTTTCGCTCCCCTATTGGTAATGGGACAACAACGCAATTGCGGTACAATGGAACATCTTGAAATGATGCAACAAGAATACCCGAAAATGGCGACCAATATGGCAGAAATCGAAAGCCGCACCCAGCAATTTATCAAAAATGGGGAGCATCTCGAAAAAAATGCAACGATTACAATTCCTGTTGTCGTACACGTCGTTTACAAAACGAATGCTCAGAATATCAGTGATGCACAAGTACAATCACAAATTGATGTATTGAACGAAGATTTTCGTCGTATGAATGCCGATGCCAACAATCAGTGGTCACAGGCAGCCGATACCAATATTGAGTTTTGCCTCGCTTCGGTCGATCCGAATGGCAATCCTACTGATGGTATCAACAGAGTTTCTACGACTAAAAAATCTTTCCGTAGCAATGATGACGTAAAGAAAAGCAGCAGAGGCGGTGCCGACCCATGGGATACAGGCAGCTACCTCAATATGTGGGTCTGCAACCTCGGCAACAGCCTTCTGGGTTACGCACAATTTCCCGGTGGTAATCCTTCTACGGATGGTGTCGTAATGCTTTACACTGCTTTTGGACGTGTAGGTAATGTAGGCGCACCTTACGACTTGGGCAGAACAACTACCCACGAAGTCGGTCACTGGCTCAACTTGCGCCACATCTGGGGCGACGGTGGTTGTAGCGTTGATGATTTTGTAAGCGATACACCTGCATCTGACGGTGCTAATTACGGTTGTGCTACAGGACACGTTTCGTGTGGTACTACAGATATGGTTGAAAACTACATGGACTACTCCAATGATGCTTGTATGAACTTATTCACGGCAGGTCAGTCTGCGCGTATGAATGCTATCTTTAGTTCAGATCCGCTTCGTGCTTCTTTGTTAAGTTCGACAGCTTGTGGCGGTGGCAATCCTCCCGGACCTTCTTGTACTGATGGCGTTCAAAATGGTAATGAGACAGGCGTTGATTGTGGTGGCGATTGCGACCCATGTGATAATCCTCCCGGACCTACTTGTGATGACGGCGTTCAAAATGGTAATGAAACAGGTGTTGATTGTGGTGGCGATTGCGCTCCATGTGACAATGGCGGCGGCGGTTGCGATGCACCTTCAGGCTTAGTTGCTACTAACATCAAGCCGAAAAGAGCGAAGCTCAACTGGACAGCAGTAAGCGGTGCGACGAGCTACCTCGTACAAATCGACGAAGCAGGACAAAGCAATTGGAACGACTTTACAACAACCGGTACAAGCAGAACTGTTTCAGGACTTTCTAATGGTCAATCTTATGACTGGAGAGTGACGGCTATTTGTGGCGCGGACAGCAATACAAGTCAAGTATGTAACTTCACTGCCGGAAGCAGCAATTCAGGTGATTGTGCAGCAAGACTGTCAGACGAGATCTTCACTGTCAGCCCGAATCCTGCTAAAGCAGACATCATGCTTACAGGTTTGAGTACAGAAGAAGTTATTCAAGTACAAATTATGAATTATGCCGGACAGACTGTACGCTTATTGAATGTCAATGACGTCAATAATCCTATCTCTGTACAAGACCTCGATAATGGTATGTACCTTATCAAAGTAATGTATGCAGATGAAAGTATTTCTGTCAGCAAATTTGTTGTAATGAAATAAAGAAGAAAGGGTTTCCCTTTGAGTTAAATGAAACACCGATTCCGATTACGGAATCGGTGTTTTTTTTGTAATTTATGATTCGTTTAATCGTTATCCGAATAAACGAATCACGAATACACAACATTACTTCCTATAAATAGCTTTTTGTCGTACACCATTATCATACACCGCAATGAAAGCTCTTTCATTACCGCGTTCTTTGACAGTAGCTAGGGCGCGACGTGCATCTTCTATGGTGTAGAACCCATCAAGCAAGACGCGGGT
>CALCMV010000224.1 GCA_937967535.1 uncultured Saprospiraceae bacterium | reverse complement strand
TAACTGAGAAATTAGTCTGTGAGACGAGAGACGAGAGACGAGAGAATTGAGATTATGCCAAATAAAATTTCTACCAATTCTCGCGTCTCACGTCTCGTATCTCTTGTCTCTTATGTTTAGATTTGAAGAAATAACACATTTGTACGCTTTGGCGGTCATTCCCATCCTGATATTCTTTTTTGTGATGGCAATGATGTACCGCAAGCGGGTCATCAAGCGATTTGGGGAGAGCCAACTCGTAGCACAACTGATGCCGCAACTGGCAAAATACAAGCATACCGTCAAATTTATTTTGCTCTCACTGGCGATGTGCTTGCTATCCCTAGCCTATGCCAATCCGCAATGGGGTACAAAAAAAGAAAAGGTACG
Source organism: uncultured Saprospiraceae bacterium (assembly GCA_937967535.1). GTDB lineage: Bacteria > Bacteroidota > Bacteroidia > Chitinophagales > Saprospiraceae > JAHDEO01. The sequence continues at coordinate 4,509 of CALCMV010000224.1, read as the reverse complement.
TCAAAAGAGTTCGGATGTGTTCATCGCCTTGGATGTATCGGAAAGTATGATGGCACAAGACCTGCCACCAAGCCGACTAGACCGCGCCAAGCTGTTTACACGCCAACTCATCGAAGAACTCAAAGGTGAACGTATCGGTACGATTGTTTTTGCGGGAAATGCTTATTTGCAAATGCCCCTGACGGCTGATTACTCGTCGGCAGCGATGTTTGTCAGAACGGCAAATACACGCATGGTGCCGACACAGGGAACAGCTATTGGCGATGCCATTCGCCTCGCGGCACAATCTTATGACGAAAGCGGAAAATTCCATAAAGCCCTGATTATCATTACGGATGGCGAAAATCACGACCAAGAAGCCCTCGACCAAGCCAAAGCTGCTGCCGAACAAGGCGTTCTCATTTTTACGATAGGTGTGGGAACGAGTGCGGGTGCGCCAATCCCAACATTTGAAAGAGGACAAAATACTTACAAAAAAGACAAGCAAGGCAATACGGTTATTTCCAAATTGAATGAAAATATGTTGAGCAGCCTCGCGGCGGCGGGCAATGGCAAATACTACAATATCACAAAAGGCGACCAAGTCATCCAAACACTACAAAAATATATCGAAGCACTTGAAAAACAAGAATTTGAACAGCGCACTTTTAGCGAATATGAAAGTTATTTTCAATGGTTCTTAGCAGCAGCTTTGTTATTTTTGTTGATTGAATTTTTGCTTTCCTATCGAAAAAGTGCATGGTGGGCGAAATGGGATATTTTTAAAGTTTGACCAATTCGGATTGCGAGTTGTGAGGGTACACCGTAAAGTAAGTACAGTATTTTTTTAACGGTGTTGCCGCTATGCGACTAATATTATGAATCCACGAGTGTATCACACTCAAAACAAATTATAAAAAATCCCAAAAAACAAGTACCTTACCAATACGTAATTTCGACGTATGAAAAACAAGATAATTCTATTTTTGATATTTTTTTTCTGGGGAAAATTCACCTATGCACAAATCGAACTGCCTGATGATTTTTACGAAATCGAAGTCAGTGCGGGTTGGGATACGCCGGTTGGTTTTACCTTTGATAAAACGGGCAAAATGTACGTATGGGAAAAGCCCGGACAGGTACATATCATAGATACGAATGGTGTGCGACTGCCCGAACCTTTATTGGATATTCGGGAGGAAGTCGCGCCTTTTGGAGATATGGGCTTGTTGGGTTTCGCGCTCGACCCAAATTTTTCGGAAAACGGTTATTTCTATACTTCCTATGCGGTAGACGGTCATTATCTGCGGCATTTCGGAACGCCGGAATACCATCCTGATACGACTCGTTTGGAAGCCTCGATTGGTCGGGTGACGCGCTTCACTGCCGATATTGCTACTGATTTTGAGACACTTGTGCCGGACAGCCGCAAGGTCTTAATTGGCGAAAGTATAAGGACAGGCGTGCCTTTAATGCAGAAAATTCACTCGCCTGCTGCATTGGTTTTTGGGACGGACGGGACGCTTCTGATTGCCTGTGGAGATGGGACTTCACTCCAAAATTTTGAAGAACAAGGCTTGGCAGACGGCATTATCACTCCAAAAGAAAATATCAATTCTTATCGCGCACAACTCATTGATTCTCATAATGGTAAAATACTACGCATCCATCCGCAAACAGGCGATGGCGTACCGAGTAATCCCTTTTATGATGCCCAAAATCCGCGTGCGCCGCGCTCGCGTGTATGGGCATTGGGCTTGCGAAATCCCTATCGAATGACACTAAGACCGGAGACGGGCAGCCACTTTGAAGAAGATGGAAATCCGGGTGTTTTGTATGTATCGGATGTGGGGTCGGGCAGTTTTGAGGAGTTGAATGTGGTGAAAGAAGGCGGACAAAATTTTGGTTGGCCCATGTATGAAGGTATGGTACTTCAAATTACCTATTTTTTTAATAAAACACCCAATATGGATGCTCCCAATCCCTTGTACAGTAGCGATATGTGTACAAAGGAATTTTTCGATTTTCAGGATTTATTATTGCAAGACAGGTTGTACGAAGCCACCTTCTCGAATCCATGTGATGAAAATCAATTGATTCCTGACAGCGAACACCTTTTTGTGCATCAGCGTCCTTTGATTTGTTATAATAATAATAGTTGGTTTCCGCCTACCCGCACTTATACGCCGGGCTACGATAGCTTGGGCAATGCCATAGAAATTAGCGTCTTGGATGAGGCTAATCTCGTCGAATCGGATACCTTTACGGGAATTTCTTTTATCGCCTCAGATTTTTATGAGCATACGGCATTTCCCGAAGCATATAGAAATTCCTTATACGCATTTGATTACAAATTTTGGATAAAACGCTTTAATTTTGACGAGAATCACCAACTTTTGAGCGTAGAGCCTTTTGCCGAAAGAGTAAGCCTCATTACACACATGGGCGTGCATCCGAAAGATGGTTGTTTATATTTTTTCAGAATATGGTCTGACAAAATGTATAAGATTTGCTATGGGGGAAATCCGCCGCCTATTGCAGTAGCAGATGCAAATGTGTACTATGGCGCAAGCCCGCTAATGGTCAATTTTGACGGCTCGGCTTCCTTCGACCCGAATGGTTTGCCCCTGACTTATCAATGGGATTTCGGAGACAATTCTCCGGTGAATACATCCACAAATCCAAACCATCAATTTATCGCGCCAAATGGAAATCCGCATAGTTTTAATGTCAAACTGACCGTCACAGATAGCTTGGGTGCAGTAGGGATGGATGAGTTTATTATTTCCTTGAACAATACACCGCCACAAGTAGAAATTACGAGTTTTGAGGATGGTATGATTTATCCGGTTGGCGGACCGACTTTGCTTCCTCTACAAGCAGAAGTCACTGATAATGAACATTCAAACGACGAACTGACCTACGCATGGCAAACCATTCTCCATCACAATACTCATTTTCATGCCGACCCTTTTGATAATGCCAAACAAACGAGTACACTTATTTCGCCATTAGGCTGCGATGATGGCAATTATTCTTATCAAATAAAATTAAGTGTCACAGATGCAGCAGGACTTTCCGCAGAAGATGAAAAATATTTATTTCCAAATTGTACGACACCGACCTTTGAAATCGGTGATATTTCGGCGGTAGCCGACGATGAAAAAATCACCTTACACTGGTCTACATTAATGGAAAACGGGACGGAGTTTTTTGAAATTCATCGTTCCGCCGGAGATTTTAATTTCACAGAAATCGGTACGGCAAATGCTATGGGAATGGCTACTACAAATTATCAATTCGTAGATAATAATCCGATAAACGGCGTAAATACTTATCGCTTAGAAATTTATGATGCGGATGGCAATTTTGACTATTCAAAAATTGTATTCACTGAATTTCCGGCATTACCGAGTATTTATTTGTACCCCAATCCGGCAAAGGAATCAATTATATTACGCTTTACGGAAATTGATAATATGGCATTTTTCCAACTCTATAATTATCTCGGTCAATCTGTCTATAAAACGACATGGCGCACCGATGGTGAAGCAGAATTTACACTTTCGGTTGCCGATTTGTTGCCGGGTGTGTACATTTACACCATGAATGATGGAAACTCTGTGAAGTCCGGAAAATTAATCATTGAATAATCTAGCACTGTGCTACGTGTAAATTTAAATTATGAAAAAGCCACTGGTATCCCCTATTGACCGCAACTCCAGCGAAGAAACAGCAGAAATGGCGCGTTTTTATGATGAGACGCTTGGTTTTACGCCCAATAGTTTGTTTACGATGATGCGTCGTCCGCGTATTGCGCGGGCATTTTTGGAAATGAACCAAGCCGTCATGGAAAACAAAGGGCGCGTAACAAGTGCCTTAAAACGCCAACTCGCCTACCTGTCGAGCATGACCGCCGGCTGTCGTTATTGCGAAGCCCACGCCATACGTGCCGCAGAACGCTATGGTAGTGAACAAGATAAACTTAATCATATTTGGGAATATAAAACTTACCCTGCTTTTACAGATGCAGAACGTGCGGTTTTTGATTTTGCCATTGCTGCCTCTACGGTACCCAATGCAGTGGACGACGAAATTGCCGACAATCTTCGCAAGCATTGGGATGATGGCGAAATTGTAGAAATACTTGGCGTTACTGCCTTATTTGGTTATCTCAATCGCTGGAATGATAGTATGGGTACGCAACTCGAAGAACCTGCTGCCGACGATGGAATGAAATATTTGGAGAAAAAAGGCTGGACACGCGGGAAGCATCAGTATTGATGTTTTTTCGTTCTTAGTTCTTGGTTCTTAGTTTGCTCAACTTTGATAATCAGTAATTTACAATCCCGTATAGCTATCGGGATGTTATTCAATGAATTGTAAAAAACTAGGCTAGCCGTTTAAGTTTGCTTGCGGGATAGTACTCGTCTGACGAAGGTTTTTGTGAAATGTAGTGATTTGTCTCATAAAATATTCGCATTGAATAAAGGGATTCGTCTGACGAGTATTCGCTTTAGGCAAAGTTAA
>CALCMV010000223.1 GCA_937967535.1 uncultured Saprospiraceae bacterium | reverse complement strand
ACTTACCAAAAATGATTCTTTATTTGTGTTGAAAAAAGAGCGATATAAACCGATGGATTGACAACAAAAAAAGCCACCCCACAAAATCGCAAGGCAGCCCATTTCTTCAAAATCAAGTGCGTCTATTCCTTCAAAAAATGCTTACTAATCACCCCCAAATCAGAAGCCATTTTCACCACATACACCCCCGCAGATAAATCAGCTATTTCGAGTGAAATTTGATGCTGACCATCCGCATAAGTATTTTACGGTTTGAATAATTAGAGAAAAGAAATGAATAGTAGTTTAATTCGTAATTCATTGACAATTAAAAATTACAGTAAGTTATTGATTATTAATTAGTTAAAAAACGAATAACGGGTTACGGCAATAGGATGTATTATTGTCAGGCAGCAAAGATACTATGAAGTTTTAAGTCTTTGATTATCAATGTAAGGTTTAACAAAAAAAAGCCGCCCCGCGCAAGCGCAGAACGACTTAAAGTAAAACCCTAATAAACGTTAACTATGAAAAACTATGCTTCTTTATTTTTGAGGCGCAACACAGATATTCCTTACAGAGTATATGTGTAGAAAATTGGACGGCATCGGCAGATGCTTCTGCCGTCCTGTGATTGGTTAGCTGTGTGTGATTCAATGGGAGACTTTTCTCTCATCTCATATCTCTCGTCTCAAGTCTAATTACGCAATTTCAATTTTACGTGGAGGCAATTCTTTTGCTTCCTCTTTTTTGGGCAAGGTGACATTGAGGATGCCGTTTTTGTAAGCACCTGCGATGTCTTCAGTTTTTACCGTCTTTGGCAAGCGAAACGAGCGTGCGAATTTGCTATAGCTAAATTCGCGACGTGTATATTTTTCACCTTCAACGGTTTCTGTTTGTTTTTCTACCGAAATCGTCAGGAGATTTTTCTCAATATTGATGTCAAAATCTCCTTTCTCCAAGCCGGGTGCGGCAAGCGAAAGTGTGTAAGCATCTTTGGACTCGACCACATTGACCAATGGGCGATTGTTGACAAAATCATTGCCGATAACTTCGTTGATATTGGAGAAAATATCATCCAAAAAAGTACGTGAGGGTTTTCTTTTTACAAATGGACTTACTGATACATGTGTCATAATATTAAAATTTGTTTTGTGTGAATTTTTTGTGTTCGTCGTTCTTTGTGCTTTGTTCTTCGCTGTGAGTTATCGAAATTAACGTAGAACAAAGTACCTCGAACTAAGAACTCTAAATCGTTTACACCTCTCATTAATCAATTGGAGTGCCAACAGGTTTTTCAAGCCAATTTTGCCGAAAATCGTAATTTTTACATGACACAATGGCATTTTAATTAAATTTTAACTGCCATAATGGCAAAAAACATACATCGTCATACGAATCTGCTTACTACTTAATGGTTCAAGTCCTAAGTTTTGTAAAAACTTTCGTCTGCCGACTGCCTCTTATTCTACTCGAATATTATTTTTTTCATTTGGAAAATAGCACGTAAACGCAAGCCGCTTAGGTTTTTGAACTAATTGAGCTACCTATACCTTATATTAGCGTCTGAAAAGAAGCCCGATTTTTGCATAAACCACACGACACAATTTTTCCGAATTAATTAAAAAAAATGATTTACAAAAAAAAAGCACACCTTATACATTACACCTCATACATCTTTGCGCTGTTATCCATAGCTATTGGCTTGCAATCGTGCAGTGGCTATCAAAAAGCCATTCGTATGGAAGAGCAACGCGCCAAAACTTCGGTTGCCAATTCAGCGCAAAGCACAAAAAACCAACTTCCTGCTATCGGTGCGTCCGTTGCTTTGTTAGAGGCAGATACGAGCAATTCCAATTCGCTGCTTTGGGAGATTTCGGGCAAAGATTTGAAAACATCTTCCTATTTGTATGGTACGATTCACATTATTCCCAAAAAAGATTTTATCCTGACGAATTTGTTGAAAAATCGCTTTGTACAAACCGAACAGCTTACTTTAGAGGTAGATATGGATAATATTTTTTCAATGTTTGGTGCATTAGGCGAGATGTTTATGGATGATGGCGTGACGCTCAAAGACCTGCTTAGCGAAGAGGAATATACGCTACTCGACGAGCATTTTGAACAAAAAGATATTGGCAGCCTCGAAGATATGGACAATATGAAACCCATTCTGCTCTCCGCCATGATGAGCGAAGGGACAATGGGGGAAAAACAAGATATGACTTCCTATGAAATGGAATTGATGCGAATGGCAAAACGCCGCAAAATGCCCGTAAAAGGACTCGAAACCGCCAAATTTCAGATGAGTGTTTTGGATAGTATTCCTTACGAAGACCAAGCGAAAATGTTGATGAAATCTCTTGAAGATGGGCAAAATGACGATGCTATGTTTGGTGATATGGTAGAGATGTACAAAAATCAAGACCTCCAAGCCCTGCATCTCGCCGTAGCTGCCGAGTCGGAAGGCGTGAAAAATTTTGACCATGCCTTATTATACATTCGCAATCATAATTGGATACCCGTCATCGAAGAAATGGCAATGGAAAAACCCACCTTTTTTGCGGTCGGTGCGGCTCATTTGCCCGGTGAAAATGGCGTGATTGAATTGTTGCGAAAAGCAGGCTATCAAGTCATTCCGCAAAGAGAAAAAACGAGTAAATGATAAAATGAGTAGATGCGTAAATGATTCCATTTACTCATTTACTCATCTACTCATTTTTAATACTGCCCTGTCGAGAGCATGACTAGTGTACAAGCCGCTTCTGTTTCAATGCCTTGTTCGCTCGCAAGGCGCATTAAGGTCGGATTTTCGGCACCCGGATTGAAGATAATGCGCTTGGGTTTCAAGCCCAAAATATAGTCGTAGTAGGCTTCCTGATGTTTAGGATTGAGGTAGAGCGTGACGGTATCTATGCCTTCTACATCGGGCTTACCTTGCTGTATATCAATACCTGCTATCGCACCTTCGCGTATGCCCAAAGGGACTACCTCATGCCCTTGATTGTCCAATCTTTGTGTGGCAATATAAGAGTATCTTGATTTATTGGTGGATGCGCCGAGTACGAGTGTTTTTTTCATAATATTAGCTTGAAAATGAATGTGCTTGATTATTAAATGGATATGAAGGAGAAAAGTTGTAAAAGGTGAGCATCATAAAAAAGTAAAAGGTAGTGTTATACTCTTTTAGGGTAAGAATTTAACATTTTGACGGCAACTTTTACACTTACTTTTCCCCTTGAAAACGGTATTTATCCAGATAAACGCCCATTTCCAAGAGAAAAATTAAGCGCAAAATTTCCTCGTCAAAAAAGTTAAATTCTTACCCTAAAAGAGTATACATATCCGGACTTTGGACATTTTGGAAATTAGTCTCGGCTCAGTCGAGAGGGAAATTCGGTTTTAAATCGTAAGTAATTGACAATGTGTTCACCAATTTTGTCCCGATAATTATCGGGATGAATGATAAAAAATGTTTAATTTATTAATTAATAATTATCAGCAAAAAACAAAGTAAAATTTAAACTGATTTGTCATTCAAAATTTGGCGAAGACATTGAATTGATTATCAGTTATTTTATAGTTATTTGATAAAAAACAATTTACCTAATGCTAAATTTCCTAATTCCCCAATGTCCATGATTAAAGTATGTTTAAGGCAATACGAGCGTTGCAAGGCGAATTTCTTTCTTGAAAGTGAGTATTTTGGTCCTGAAAAATCCGTATTTCGTAAAAATATTCGCCTTGCAACTATTCCATACTTTGCTCGAACACTACTTATTTTTGCATAAGGTCAATTAATAAGATTTCAACACTCGCGAAGACCTGCCGTTATTCTGTTCCCAAACAATTTTATCATTGCCGTTTACATCTCCGTCCAAGTTATAATCTACATCAGAATACTTTAAAAAGTCGCCGTTTTCAGGGAGCCATTTGCTTTTGTCCGAACCTGTAATATCATAGCTTATGTCGTCTACGACTTGGTTGCCATCGCCGGCATACATCAGCCAACGATTATTATTATTAGCCTGACCAAAACCAACTCCTTCTTGTTCTACGTAAGAATTGCTTATGGTAAAATCGTGAGTCAAGGTGCAATTTTCGTCAGCACCGATAAGCTGTGGAGTCATAATACCCATGTGGTTGCGATGTTCAATGACGATGTAGAGTGCAGTGTTGTTATAAGAAGGAATAAGGTCATTATCGGGAAAAACAATGCTACCATCTTCGAGCAGCAAGGCAGCAGCACGAAGGATTTGGTCTTCGGGAACAGGGCTGGTACGGAAAGAAACGAGTACCCAATCTACGACTTTGTTGCCATTATTTTGAGCTTCAATGGCTTTATAATCATTATCATTCCATCCTTGCCCTTCTGTGCCGAAGTAGTTCCATGGGGCTGTATTGTAAGGCTGTATGGCATTTGGATTATTTGCCTGACCGGGCAAGACTTCGAGGTCGTTGAGGTTGGTACGCATGAGGTCAATAGCGGGGTCGTATGCACCTTCGAGGAAAACCGAAAGTTGCAGAATCGTATGCTGCGAAGGTGCGAAAAATTCAGAATCAGAAAATGTCGGATTGCAACTGCTTTTCACTTGAAATTCGTATTCCGGTGCATTTACATTTTCGACGCTGAATGTATTTCCGACTGTATTGTAGCTCTCCCACTGGTTAGTACCCACAGGGCGAAGGCGCACTACGTAATCATCTTGTGCTGTGCCATTCCAAGTCAACTCGACTGCCGTACAAGTCGGATTAGCTTGCAAACCCGTAGGAGCAGCGCCGCCTGCAAAACAGGCTTCGGGCGAATTGAGTTTGGTATTGATAGATTGTTGCTCGTCTTCTGAAAAGTAAAAAGCACCGAGTTGTACTCCTGAACACATGATAGAACCCGTACTCGAACAGCCTTCGCTATCAGAGTGTTGTGCGCCAAGATTGTGTCCGATTTCGTGTGCCGTCAGTACAAAACGCCCGTAAGCAAAGCTGCCGATATTTTGTGAAACACCATAAGCAAAACTCGGCGAGCTACAAGCCGTGCCTGTGTATGCGATACCGATGCTCACGCCATCCATCTGCTTGCCCGTCCACATATGTGCGAGGTCGCGTTGGATGTGGCTCATATTGGCTTCCCAGTGATTTCTGAATTGGCTCAAAATAAAACCCGAAGTGGTGATATCATCCGGGAAAGGGTCGTTTTGTACCATATGTACGCTTTGGTGTACCACTTCAATATTCAAACCGAAAGTAGTATTGTATACACCTTCTACTTCATTCAAAATGCTTAAAATCAATTCGTTAGCACCTTCACCATGAATGGCGTAGTATTCGTAATCAGCTTCTGTTGCCAATTCTAAGGTGATACAACTTGCGCCGCTGCTTTTCAGTACGCCGTTATTTTCGACCATCTTCAAACCATCGTCGAGGTGTTTTGCTTGGCAGGTCATATTTATAGGGTCAATAATATTTGCCGAGCGATACAGGATAAAATCTTTTGACTGGCTGTTTTTTGCAAATTGTTTGACAGGTTCAATGAAATACATATCATTGTTGCTTTTAATGTAGCCGCTGATATGTTCATCTTTAATGGTAAGACGAACGGGCTGCTCAATATCGCCGTTGATATAACCTTTATAGGTATTTACTTCAATATCCTGAATTTGAAGACCAATTTCTGTATTGGCAACGGATTGGTAAGCGGGACCGCGAAGATCGTTGGGTTCGAGTACGATATTCCAGTTTTGCTGAGTATCGGGAGAGAGACTGATAGCCAATAAATCAGTGCTGTTTTTCAATTCAGCCAATTTACGAGTATCAATTGATAATAATGAATAGTTGGTAAATGCCTCGTCTAATGCTGCGATACGCTCTTGTTTGAGCCTAGCATTGACGGCGTTTTGGGCAATTAGAATGCCCGAAAATAAGATAGTAATAAATAGAGTGGTTAGGCTTTTCATGATAACGATTTTTTTATGACTCTTTGAGATGAGTGGTTTATAGTTCGTATTTTGCCTGTCACACTTTTTTATTGATTGCATTGCAAAGTTAAATGAAAAAGCGGACTTTTGCAAACTTATTAAAAAATTTTATAATTTATATAACGTTAATTTTGAGAGAATTATAACTCATATAACAACATTTTTTAATCTAAAAATATTTAAAATAAGGCATAGCGAAGCCATACAAATTTTGAGATAAAACCATCAATGCTTTATCAAAATTTGTAGCTGTATATACCAAAGCTGTTTCCTCAATAGCTATATGCTATTGCAAGGAACTCCTTACAATGAAAAAATGTGGATGCGGTGTGTGTTTTTAGAAAAAAGATTCTCTTTTGACAAGAGAATTTCTAATAGTGTATATCGGTATGCGATTGATTTTCAGTGGGTTAGAACGGTAAGTCATCAAATTCGCCAACGGGTTCGTCAGCAGCACTTGGAAAATTTGCTGTGCCGTCTTCTTGTGTTTGTGGTGGAGTATCGGGTGTCTGATCTGCTTTTTGGACGCGCCAGGCGTTTAGGTTTGTGAAGTAGCTGATTTCTCCTTTTGGGCTGGTGTATTCCCTCCCACGAAGGTCGAAAGATACTTGCAAAATATCGCCCACCTCAAAGGGGTCTAAGACCGGAGTTTTGTCTTGTACCAATTGAAATTTGACATGCTGCGGGTAAGGTCCGTCTCCGATTTCAAGAATAAATTCTCTTTTCGTAAAACGTTCTGTTACTTGCTGTGCATCGTATTTTACGTGTAATTTTCCGCTAACTTCAAATGACATATTTGCCTGTTTTCAAAATATTTCAGAGAATTTTGGATAAAAATACCTCCTTTTCATGTTACAAAAGGCGTTTGTACTACGCTTATTTGCCTTGTGCAAAGTAAATATTTGAAAAGCAATTAAACAAATTTTTTAATCATTTAATTCATAATTTTGATGAATGAATGATTTTAATGCGATAATACCTTAGTGAAGCCACTATCGCATTGTAGCATTTCAGCATTATAATTTGTATACATCCGTAGGACTTACACAAAAAACGGCGCGTTTGCCTTTGATGGCTATGGGAGCGCGAAATAGTTGTGGATTGCGAAGGAGTACATTGAGCCAATCCTCATCGTCAAATTCGCTGCCGCGAATATGGGATTGATAATAAGGATGTGCTTTATTGAGCATTTGCTTAGGGTGCATACCTAAGCGGTCAATGATTTGGCGAAGCATAGTGGAGGATGCAGGCGTACTTTCAAAAGCATGAGAACGCACATGTGGTGTGATGCTTCTGGCATATGCCAGTGTTTTGCGGTCAGATGAAGATTCAGGATTGTAATACAAGACTATTTCGTTTTCGTGAACTCTCATAAGCAGGAATAATTTATTGTGAATTGAAGAGGTCAGAAGTTAAAATGTTCGTACTACTCACGTTCTTTGTTCGTCGTACTTCGTTCTATGTTGATTTAGAGAAATGTTCATAACTTAGAAATTATTCGAGCAAATCATCCTATGTTTTATACTCATTCCAACAAATGATGGCAGCTTTCGGAAGAAATCAACGAAAAACAAAGTACCAAGAACGACGAACCTGAGTAGTTAAAATGTTCCACTGTCAGAGCTCAGATAAAAGCCTTCTTTTCACATAGCTCATTATCTAATATCTGGCTTCTGGCTTCTAAGTATTAAGTGCCAAATGTATTGTTTTTCCCTGAAAACACAAACAAATCTGCCGTAAATTTTCATCTTTGAGTAATTTTTATTTTGAAAAATATTTTTTTAGCCAAACTTTATTTGACTTAATCTTGGTTTTTAGACTTTGGACAGAGGAAACTTGGGTAATTTGGAAATTCGGTAATCCTGATAACTATCGGGACTTTTTTAGAATTTTATATAAAAGAATTAATAAACTATTTTATTTTAATAATAAATGCTACCTGTTTAAGTTTGCTTGCGGGATAGTACTCGTCTGACGAAGGTTTTTGTGAAATGCAGTGATTTGTCTCATAAAATATTCGCATTGAATAAAGGGATTCGTCTGACGAGTATTCGCTTTAAGCAAAGTTAAATGGCTAGCCATAATAAAAAACATTCAATTGATTATCAATAAGTTACAATTTTAAACCTAATTTCCCAGTTACCTAATTCCCATTTTAACCAAAGTCCAACTTGGTTTTTGGCATAAAAAAAAGCGACTCAATATGACTTGAATCGCTTATGCTCGTTGAATTGAATGTGTTATAACCCTTTTAACTAACTTATAAAATGACAACGAGTTATCTTTATTTTGATGTTAAAGAATATGAATTTGCCTGACATTTAAATGACAAAAAGCGCACTAAAATAACGCCGCATCTAGGGCTTTGTTGTGTGCTACTATGTTAAAGGACACGACTTTAACATTTTTGCCCTCATGTGAGCTATAAAGGACGAGTTGCCTGTTTTAAGTGAAAGAAACAAAAAAACAGGGCATCCGGGTAAGATGTCCTGTTTTGAAATATACGGGCATATTTATTTATGGACAAGGGCCAACAGCCGCTGTCCCCCAAGACGGATAGCCTACAAAAGCTACTGACTTGCATCTGTTGGCAGGCGGAGAGTAGGATTCATACCATCTATCACAGTAAGGTACATCCTTTCTATCATGACTGATGAAATTGCCATTCGAGTCGTAGTGGTATATCCATAGGGCATATTGTGGAGTAGAATACCATAAGACATTAGTGCGTTGTAATTTACGTAATCTTAGAGGACAATTTCTGGCATCAAGTTCTTCTTCATTGTCTAAATATGAATCAGTGTTTGTAGTCGCCGCTGCCCAAACTTCTTCAGGGCTGGCAGGTAGATTTTCAACTGAAATTATTGCTTCATCTTCTATGGATGCTTGCTCACAAGAAGTCATAAATATGGCAACCGCTACCGTAGCCATCAGGCTAAATAATATACTTTTTACTTTTAATTTTTTCATAGTTAAATAAATTTAGAAAGAGGAGAGAATGAAAGCAAGGTACTTCCAAAGAGTTACCCTGCTTTTGTGAGTAGACAGACTTTGCCTTATTTAATTACACACTCTAAAACCTATGGCAGTAGGCAAGTGGTCTGTTCTGGGACGAGGTACATCCAAGAAATCACCACATCTGGGTGCTGATACGGTTTCTACGCCGGCATTATCTTGCGTTGCAGCAAAAGCTAAGGCAGAAGCGTGGTTTCTATACGGATAACTACTTTTAAGCACAGTGATTGGATAACCCCATACATATGCTGTACCCCAATAGTTTACTTTATAATAAGAGTTCCTGCAATCAAAACCTAAATCATCATAGACGACGTTTCTTATATTACTTGCATATCTATTTATAAGTATAAAATGGTCTAGAGTTTTGGTGAATCCACTTGAAGTATTTTGCCCTGCTGTCGGAGACGGAGGTTGATTGGCAATTTGAAAATGAGCCTCACCATCCCAAATGTCCATTATTCTCCCAAATTCATTGGATGGTTCCGGATTCAGCACGCCAATAATATTTAAATCACCTGTAATGATGACAGAGGTGTTCACATTCTTTATTACACTGTTAATTTGCGCTGCCTGAAGCCTTCTTACATATCTGTCTTTCCATTCTTCGCCTGCGTCCATATGGGTATTTACAAGATAAATGTAACAACCATTTTTAGGCTTAAAAGAATGTACCATAAATCCTTTTTGTGAAAGGCAGTCACTTCCTGAAGCATTACTACATTCATCAAATTCGTAAAGACCACCGTAAATAGAGTTTTGGTCTATCGTCTGTAGTCTAAAACAAGTTACTAAACCAGCTCCCTCTTCCAAGAACTGTCCATTATCAGATTCATAACAAATATATCCTTGTGATTCTATACAGTTCACTAAGTGTCCGCGAGCAGTGTTATCAAAAGCTTCTTGAAGCGCAATGACATCATATTGGATGGCTTGACCCGTTACGTAATCACAACAACTAAGTGCCCTTTCTTCGCAAACTTGCCCATCACATTGTGGTCCGTTAAATATATCAGGACTATCCAGCAATTGGGTGTTTAGGGTTATCATATTTAAATCTTTGGCTGATTTGAGTATCAGTTCAGAGTTTTCCTCTGAAGGTACAACATCAGTATTGATAAGTGAATCCTGCTGGCAAGAAGTTAGAAAGATAGCAACCGTCACTATTATCAATACGCTAAATAGAATATTTTTTACTTTTAATTTTTTCATAGTTAAATAAATTTAGAAAGAGGAGAGAATGAAAGCAAGGTACTTCCAAAGAAGCACCCTGCTTTTGTGAATGACACTTTATTCGACTTGAGTGTTCGAGAAGTGTTGCGGAGCTTGAAAATCACTTCATTATCACCATTCGTTTAGTGGCAGATATGGCATCGCCCATGCTGAGGCGATAGTGATAAACACCCGGAGCCAATGTGCCGGCTTGTATCTCAATAGTGCCTGTCCCTGTTTGATTGATGGACTGTGAGTGCATCAATTTTCCACTTACATCAAAGATGTCGAGTGTTGGGTTGCCAGCACTTTCGGGGATATTGTATTCGATAGTCGTGGTGCTAGAGAAGGGGTTCGGATAATTTTGTAAGACGTAATTATTT
>CALCMV010000222.1 GCA_937967535.1 uncultured Saprospiraceae bacterium | reverse complement strand
CCTCCGGCTTGCGCCGCGTACTACTTGCAAAACTAATGCGGCGCAAGCCGGAGGCATTAGGCTACGGATGCAAGCGAGACACATTACGCTAGGTTTATCATTATGAATATTACACAACGCAAATTGGAAATACAACGCCTTGTAGGTGCTGACCACATTCCGAAAGCTATCAAACGACTGATGGATTTTAGCACTGATTTTTCTAAAGGGCGTACAGACCTAAAAACAATCATCAATATCAGCACAGGCTTGAATGTGTTGGATGAACAACAGGCAAAAGGCGGGATTGAAAAGTCTGCCTTTGAGGAAAAAAGAACAGCACTTGCCAAGCAAATTTTAGAATTAACGGATGAAATCGAAAGGAATTTTTGATTTTTGATTTTTGATTGAATTTGCAATATTCCCTCAATCAAAAATCAAAAATCACTCAATCAAAAATAATTAAATGCACAAAGACAGAATAAATATTATCGACAATCGTGTACACGATTTGAGCGGACTCTTAAAGGAAGATGCGGCACAAGGCGCAGCCGAATTGGTAGATTTTGCGATGGAATACGCTGCTGACAACCAATTGGTACATAGTGCTTTGTTGTTGAAATTGAATCATTCGCGGGCAGATAATGCACTTCGGCAGGGACAGTTGGCGAATGAAATGGTGGCACTCACCGAAAAAATCGGAAGAGACGCTGTATCGGATTTGGAAACGGACGTTATGCACATGAAGAAAACCGCGATTGTGCCTGTGGAGGAACGAGCTGAGGCAGTCTGTCTGGTGACTAATGTCAACAAGACTTTTCATCGTAGTGGTTTTAAGATGCAAGATATTGATGCGGCTTTTCGCTTGGGAGAAATTACGGGTGTAGTCGGCGAAAACGGGAATGGAAAGACCACTCTTTTTCGGATGATTTCAGGTGAATTGGCAGCCGATAATGGAAGTATTTCTTATCCATACTTGCAGTCGCAATTTGGGATTGCTTCGGGGGATTGGGCAGGAATAAAACAACGTATTGCATTTATCCCACAACACCTCGAAAAATGGTATGGTTCGGTACGCGATAATTTGCATTACGAACTCGCATTGCATGGTATTAAGGGGAAAATGAATGAGGAAGAAGTCGAATATATTATTTATCGTCTGGGTTTGGAAGAGCATCAGAATAAGAAATGGTCGCAGCTTTCGGGCGGTTATCGTTTGCGTTTTGCATTGGCGCGTGCTTTGGTGTGGAAGCCTGTTTTTTTGGTGATAGATGAGCCGCTTGCGAATCTGGACATCAAGGCACAGTTGGTGATACTCAACGATTTGCGCGACTTGGCAAATAGCTATCGTTATCCGCTTTCGGTGGTCGTGAGTTCGCAGCACTTGCATGAGATTGAGCATGTGTCGGACAATATCATTTTTATGAAAAAAGGCGAAGTCATCTACAATGGCAAGACCGACGAACTCGGTGAAGGGCGCGAAGAAAATACTTTTGAATTTGCCACCGAATTGACACTGGAAGAGGTGGAACGCAGCCTCGGCGGTTTTGAATATTATCAACTCGAACATACGGGATTGGCATACGTCATTCACACGCCGCTACACATTACACAGATGGAGGTGATGCAGAAATTTATCGCGGCAGATATTGAGGTGTCGTATTTTAGAGATATTAGTAAATCGACTAAGAAATTGTTTGTATAGGAGTAGCGAGTTGATTTCGTTTGTAGAGAAAATTCATGAATTTTCTCTACAAACGGAGTGCGTTTGGGTGGGTTTTTAATTACAAAAAAATAAAATAATGAATTTTTTGTATCCAAGTTTTCTAAGAAAAATTGACCATTATCTCAAAATCAATTATCCGCATATATGGCGTACACGGGTGCATGATTTTGGGTGGTTTTCTTTGGTATTGGGCAATGTTTTGACAGCTATACTGGGAATGTTGATTGTGAGGCGAAATAATGTTATTTCAGAAGAAGGACTTATGACAATGCACATAAGTTTGGCGATATTGCTTGGTTTTGTGGCTTTGTTTTGGGTGGTGCGTTTGGTTCGGTTTAAATTGAAGTTTCACGATATTGAAATGCTGCTGACCACTTGGTTGATTTATGTGTTTTGTTTGCTATCGTTGGGAATGAATCTGGTGGTTTTTACTTCGGCTGTGGCTTATCGAACAGCTTCCTTGTACTCGGATGAAGTCGTTTGGGCGGATTATGACTATGTGTACGATACCTTCGGGCATCATCGTTATGACAGTCCTTCCGGGGGATCGCCCTACGATTACAATTTACGTTTAAAAGATGCGTATTTAACGGAAGATTTGTCCACTATTTTATTGTGTTATGGCTACGATATAAATAAAAAAATCCATCGTCAGGATGTGAATCATTTATTAGACAGAATTAGCATATTGAAATCCGCCAAAAAATTTATAAAACAACCAGTTTTGGGCAGCGAATATAGTGATTACGAAAAACGAACATTTTACCATGAGTCGTTGAATGATGGTTGGATAATGGGGATAATCTTGCTGTTTTTCCTGCCTACTTTATTGTTTTTACTGTCTTCATTTGGTTTGAAAAATGTCTTGGTTAGTGCTTTTTGTACGGCGATTTTTGTGATTTTAGGGTCTATTCTTGTGAATATTGCTGATGTCGGTGATTATCCGGAATCCTTTTTAGCTGTTTGTGTTATGACTGTATTTATATTAAAAATGATATTTATGTCAGATGGAAATAAACTACGAAGTAGGAATTACATTGGAGGAGTAATAATGCTGATGTACGGAGTGATATTTTTTGCAGGAGTTATTTCTATTGATATCGCACATGAAAGCTGCACGAGTTCCTATGAGGATAGTTTATTAATATTTGTGGCTATACTGCCGATGGCTTTGCTGGTGTTATTTATGACAGGGTGGTTTGTAACTAAATATAAGTATCAACCTATTTTACACTAAAAAATATTAAATACAAAAATGCAATAAATATGAACCGACTTTATCCAAATTTTCTAAGAAAAATTGACCATTACCTCAAAATCAATTATCCGCATATATGGCGCACGCGGGTGCATGATTTTGGGTGGTTTTCTTTGTTATTAGGCAATGCAATAGCCGCTTCATTGGGTATACTAATCGTGGGAAGTAACAATGTATTGGGAGAAGAAAGCGTGGCGACCATGCACGGCGGTTTGGCGGTGATATTGGGCTTTGTGGGCTTGTTTTGGGCGATGCGTTTGTTGCGCTTCAAGATGAAATTTTCTGACTTCAAAACCATGCTGACGACTTGGGTGATTTATGTATTGTGTGTTGCTTCTTTGGGCTTAAATTTGGCGACTTTTACTTCGACCATCGCGTATAAGACTTCTTATTTGTATTCGGATAAAGTAGTGCAAGCGGACTACGATTATATAGATAGTAATTTTAATTACAAGAAATATAGTAGAAGATACTCATCTCCTTTTCATAGTGATAGTGGTTGTCATGGCTGTTTGAAAGAAGAACATCGCACAGAAGATTTGATGGCTATTATGTCTCGTCATGGGTATAATTATAAAGCACATAATGATGTCTTACGACGACATATAAATGCTGTTGAAAATAGAATCGAGATACTCAAAGAAGCGAAAGTTTTTGTGTGGCAACCCTTTCTCGGAAAAAATTATAATAATTACGAAAAACGCTCATTCTACCATGATATATTGCAGGTGAATTGGTGTACAGGCATATTTATGTTGTTTTTCTTGCCGACTTTGCTATTTTTGGTTTCGGCATTTGGGCTGCGAAATGTGTTGATTAGTGCATTTAGTGCAGCTTTAATTGCCGGATTGACGGCTATTATGATGGAAATGTTAGGTTTCTCCCGTTCTTATGAGGAAGAAAGCTTGCTGACTGCTTACGCACTTATTACATTTATTTTGGCGATGACTTTGATGATAGGCAGGCATCGCTTGCAAAGTTGGAACTACGTGGCAGGCATATTTATGCTGATGCTTGGCGGGCTGTTTTGCGGAATTTTTATTGTGATTGACGAAAATTCAGAGTACGGAGTTGAGAATATTTTGCCGGTTATCGGGACTTTATTGCCGATTTCATTATTGGTGTCGCTGATAGCTGCGTGGATGGTTGCCAAACGCAATGACCAACCTGTTTTGCGATAGGTTGTAGAAGATGTTTTTGAGAAAAATATTAATGAATCACAAAATTATAAAAAAATAATTTGTACTTTTATGAAGTATAAAACTCTGCAAAATAGTGCTTTTATGTTAATTTTATTTCTGTAATATGAGTTTCCTAAAAAAAATAGACCACTACCTCCTCACCAACCATCCGATACTCTGGCGGACGAAGGTGCATTATTTTGTGCTGTTTTCTTTGATTTTGGGGAATTTGGTGGCATTTGGTTTGGGGTATTTTTTAGTGGAGAAATATGGGGCGATTAGAACTGAATTCCTATCTCTTTTTATATTACTGGTAATTGGATTTTTAGGTCTGATATGGTTTATTTCTCAAGTGAGAACTAAAATCAAAATGTATAACTTTTGGGATGAAGTCTTGTTGTTTTTTCTGTATATATTTTGTGTTGGATGTTTGTTATCAAATTCACTAATATTTGAAATAACAACAACGTACAAAACCGCCCGACTTGTTTCTGTCGAACAAATAGACAGGGATTACGAAATTTTGAAACGATATTATCAAACAGAAGATGTTTTGTCGGATGTGGTGTTTAAAGAACTACCTTTGGCAAGCTCTGAAGAAATGGCAAAGAGATACAAGGTGAATAATAGGAATCGGGAAAATAATATACATCAGAAAACCAATCAAATATATTCAAGAATAAACAATATAATATACCTGCAAAGGTGTTACGAGATGCGTCGTCCATTAGAAATCGAGTCTTTGTTATGTGGTGTGTATATTCAGCCTTACGTCATTTCGATTTCAAAGTATCTTTTAATTTGGGTAGCTGCTTTTTTATCTGTTTTCCTATTGGTTCATATTAAATTTCGTGTTTTTCTGATGCTTGTATTAGTGGAGTTTTTTGCTGTTTTTTCTATAATGCTTGCAACATTGAAGGAGGACTATTGGACTATATTTTTTGTGAGTTTTGCTTTATTACCCTTGTTAATCGCTGCATTAAAATTATCTGATAGGCAATTTTCAAAACAATTAATCAGCCTGTTTCTGATTGCATATGTACCTGTTTTACCCATGGGATTTTACTATCTCAATGATGGCTTTTATAATAAGTTTTCGATAATTTTCGTATTCATATTAATAATGATAACACCCTTTACAAGTGCATCTTTCATCAAACACTACTTCGAACCAACAACATGAATCTACTTAAAAAAATAGACCACTACCTCCTCACCAACCATCCGATACTCTGGCGGACGAAGGTGCATTACTTTGTCTTGTTCTCTTTGATTTTGGGCAATATAGCTGCGATGTTTGCCAGTAAGCTAATTGGAGAGGGAGAAATATTAGTTTTTGGTAGAGTATCTTTGGGACTTATCACTTTATTCTGGCTGATTTCACAAGCGCAAAATAAGATAAAACACTATCGTTTTTGGGATGAGGTACTGACCTTTGGGGTCTATATGTTGTGCGCCTCGATGCTGTACATTAATTTTATAATGTTGACCGAAATACAACTTTGGGGGCAAGGATATAATAATAACACAGAAGTATTATTGCTTGGAGGAAGTATTTTTGTATTCATCTCAGCTACAACGGTTTATCTCATCGCTCACACAGGAATAGGCAATATTTTGGGGATTGTATTATTGCATTTTTTGGGCGCACCTTTGATTATTTTTATATCCGGTAATCCAATAACTTATGTGATTTTATTTGTTTTTATGTTTATCTTACTTTGCTCTATCTCTGAAAATGATAGAATAACCCGCTTCATCCGTTTTCTCCTGATTCCGTACATTCCTTTAGAGCATGTTTAAATTTTTTCAAACTGATAATCAACAGTTTATGGTTTTGGCGAAATATCGGAGAAGGAATTTATCGGGATAAGTGACTGATTCGATATGAAGCCAAGTTCATAAAATGTTGGTTATCAGGCAGAAAAAATTTAAACATGCTCTTAGCGATATTGGCGTTTTTTATCTATCTCGTACAGTTCGAGGATGTACTGCCCAATAAGGATATAGCGGCATGGCATATCTTATTGATTATGACTTTAGCGACTATTTTTGGTAGTGCATTTGTAATCAGGCAGAATATCGCCCCAGATCCGTAACTCGCTAAGCCGCCAACTCCCCCATCTTCTCCAACAACCAGCGTTTATCATTAATAGATTTAAAATTATCAATCTGCTGCTGTACCCGTTCTAAGGTGATTTTGCCATATCTATGACGGACTTTATAGAGATTCGCTGCTGCACTCACGAAGTTTTCCCAACCCTGTTTACCGTTGATTTTCAATGATTTATTATCTCTGATAAAACGTTTTGTCGAGCGAAATTGCTGCATCGTGCGCTCATCATAATCATCATCTAACTCATAATAGGATTTCAAAATCTGCATCCGGCAATTCACATCATAATTCGTATCCACTTTATCTACGCGAATAAAATGACTGACCGCCTGCCGATAATTTTTCCGATAAAACGAAATAACCCCCATATTATATTGATACACCGACTCTCGCACAGGCTTACGAATGAAAGACTTGCACATCTCCAAGACCTCCGCTGCCCAATCAAACTCTCCCACATGACAACTAATACTAATAATATTTTTCAATTTGGCAATCGGAATAAAATCCCCCTCGCGCAAAAGGTCTTTCTTTTCCATGATTTTGTACAAATTAAACATATAGCGGTGATACTCCGGTTTGCCTTCACGAATACGCCGCGCACAAAATGTCGTAGCAATTTTATAAAAATCCATTAAATTATCGCTTGGAATTTGTGCTTCAAATTCACTTAATAAATTCAATAAACTATCATAAGCGGGCTGTTCGCGGGTTTGCATCATATGTATCGCTGCCCTATATACCTGAATGAGTGGGTGCGAAGCATATTGCTCCAATTCCAGCAATAATCGGGTCGTATTGAATACCTCAAAATCATACTGCTTTTTATCCGAAACACCTGCCAGCGAAAGTGCGGTTAATTGAAACTGTAATTTTTGTATCAGATAATGCAAATCAAAACTATGTACCAATTCCGGTAGGTTATCCTCCTTGATAATCATGCCCTGTTGATACAGCAAATTGAGCCGCGCCATTTCAAGTTGATAAGCATAAAAATGAAAATCAATGCCTTCTTGTTGGCGCTCTTTCAGCTGCTTTTGCTCCTTTTTCAGGCTACGCTCCAAAGCCCGAAAATGTCGTTTCTCCGCCAATTTATCGCATAATAATATATTGTAATAAATTTTATCATGTTCCAATACTTCTACCACAAAAAACTTTTTAATCAAAGCCGTTAATTTCCCCATTGTAGCGTCCAATACCCCTTTCTGTTTCGTATTCAGTTGATTAGCGGAGATAATATCATTAGGAAACAGCCTTTCATAAATATGAAGACGAAATTTAGAACTTAATTGAGGCGAATTTATAGTACGTTTTTTAAGCAATTTGTATAATTTTATCAGCGATTTATCTGTATTGAAATAAGGGCTTTCAATGAAGCGGTCAAATTTTTTTAATTCATTTGCAGTGAAATTGTGTATAAATTCTATTAGAATTGGTGTCATATTAAGTTAGAATTTTATTATTAAAATAAAATTAATTAATTAATTTACAGATATTTACCAATAACAAAAAAATGATTGTTTAGTTTATTCTCATTAAAAAACGAGCAACATTTTAGCGAAATTCTGCATACATTTGAACTATACAAAGAATGAGGAGATGTAGAGAGTTGAAATTTAATCCTGATAACTATCGTGAAATTATTATTTACTCGTTACTAAAATTAATGTGTTCGCCAAATTGGGTATTCAGTGTTTTTTGATTATTAATAAAATTAAATTATAGTTTGTATTTATTTAAAAATTAGTTATTTACAAAAATAAAAATAAATAAACTATTCACGTTCAATTTGTAATTTTTAATTTGGCGAACACATTGTAAAATGCTGATTTGTTGATTTTTTAAATAAATAACAGAAAACGAATCACGAATCACGAACCACAAATCGCTACATTATTATGAAGTTGTCATTATTCTTTGTATGTTTGTATATCAGTGTAAATGCCCAAAATGAACCTCTGTTGCCCGGTGATTTTAATATGGATGGGATAGTAAGCATTCATGATGCTTTATACTGGGGCTTGGCGCATGGCGAAACCGGACCGCCCCGAACCGCCGCTACAATCAACTGGACACCGCAACCGACAGATGACTGGGATGAAAGCATCCGGCAAGTCAATAATAAATTTCAAGATGGTGATGGTAATGGACTAATTGATACTTTTGATTTAGAGGCATTGCATCAAAATTTTGACAGTACGCACATGTATGTCATCAAAGACGGAACAGATAGACAAAGTGCGCTTTGGATAGTACACTTTGCGAGCGAAAACAGCGTTGAACGCATGCATCGGTACGAAGTGAGAATGAAGGACGATTCATTGCACGGCATCGCTTTTACCTTTGACTTCAGCAATTTTGACAATGCAGTTTTAGATATAGGAGTCAGCCTTGATGGGCTTCCGCTTGAAAACGATGCACTAATCGTAGAAGTCTTGGAAGAAGCCGAATCAAAATTACACCTTGCAATTACCCGTACCGACAAAACCAACTATATACTCGTAGGAGAACCTATCGTCAATATTGTTGTATGTGAGGATGTTGCGAGTTTGACCGCACCACCCAAAGTATATGTCAAAGATGCCGAAATACTCCAAGCCGACGAAGGACGAGTGGCTATATACGATCACGAATTTCAAACGCCACCACCACCCATGCCTGAGTGCAAGGTCTTATGGAACGGCGAACAATGCCTCTACCAAAACGGCACCATAAACTCTCAAGTAGTTGACTATAATTTTGCCTTCGAAGGATGGCTGGACGATAAACGGGCAGGCATACAGATGGGATGCCACCGTTGGCAGGGCGAAAATATTTCACAATACGATTCGCTTTCTTTTTTGATAAGGACAAATGAAGAAGGCATCGGAAAATCTATTGGATTTTTTATCGCAGATATACACGGGAATCTCAGTAATCCATTTATTGTCAATGAATTAGATACAGCTTTTCAGCAGTTTCAATTGCCCCTCCAAGCACTCGAAAATGACGAACCTATACTCGAAGCCATTGACTGGATATATTTTGAAGCACTAAAGAGCGAAGATGAATTTACAATATATGTAGATCAAATTGTCATGGATGGTAACACCCCCCTGTGGAATGGCGAAAAATGTTACTACAGAGATGGTACCATCAACGAAGAAAATGCCCACACAGGGCAATACAGTTTTGAGCGAATCGTTGAGCCATATGAATGGAATCATTCTGTAATCGACCTGAATTGCCAACAAGATATGACGGTCAATCTTTCTCTGTCCGATGAAATTCGCTTCTATGCCAAAGCCGACCAACTCGGAAAAACATTTGACTTTTATGTATCCGAGGCATTCAAAGAATGGGGAAACTGCAATGCACTTGACATTAGCCATTACATTGAAGGCGGCGAACTGACCGCAGACTATCGCCTCGTCACCATCCCCTTAGAAGACCTCAAAAACGAAAATTGTTTGCTTGAAAAAGTGCAAAATTTACACTTTTTCAATCCTGATGATATTGAATTTAAATTCTATATAGATGACATAGAAGTATATAGCGAAACAGGCTGTTTCACACCCGCCGAAGTTCCCGAACAAACAGAGTATCAACAGCTTATCATATACCCGAACCCCGCCTCCGAAATCTTATCCATACAACTACATGCCCGACAAAGTACTCAGGGAGAAGTCCGCATTTTTGATATGCAGGGCAGAATCCTTGACCACTTAAGCATTCAATTAACCGCAGGACCAAACACGTTCACATACGCGCCTACCATTCTAAACGTAGGCTTGTACGTGATACATATCCAAAGCGAAAACAACATTTATAACGGAAAGTTTGTGGTTAGCAATTAGTTTATTAAGTGTTATAAAGTTTTTATTAATTTATTTTATAAATATTTGATTAATATTTTTATTAAATAAATAAATTAAAAATAATTATAACCAATTGTTTTTTACATTAGACTTTATTCAGGAAATTTTCTTGGACGCGCGTGCGCGAGAGCATAATTTTTTTTCTAAATAAAGTCTATTAATCAACTAATCGCTAATCACAGGCATTCCATCATTAAAACTATTTAAGTATTTATAGTATGAGAGCAAATTACTTTGTTGCTTTGCTGTATCTCACTCTTGCATCCTCCACCTATTT
>CALCMV010000221.1 GCA_937967535.1 uncultured Saprospiraceae bacterium | reverse complement strand
TTCGGTGCGTCCCACGAAATATTCACCTTCTTTTCTATCGAATAATACACGTAAAGTCTGCCCTGCTTTTTCTGCATTTTTTTCGAGGGAAATATCTTGTTGAATTTCCATAATTCGCGCAGCGCGAGCCTCTTTTACTTCTTGTGGAATATCGTCGGGCAATACATCCGCAGGTGTATTTTCTTCATGCGAATAAGTGAAAACACCTACTCGCTCAAAGCGCATCCGACGTACAAAATCGCATAATTCCTCAAATTCTTCCTCTGTTTCTCCCGGAAATCCGACCAATAAAGTCGTGCGAATCGCTATCTCCGGCACACGCTTACGGGCGTGGGCAATGAGTTCCTCTTGTTCGGCACGGGTGATTTGTCGGCGCATACGCTCCAAGACGGTATCGCTCGCGTGTTGGAAGGGAATATCAAGGTAATTGCAGACTTCTTTTCGCGCTGCCATCGCATCGAATATCTCCAAAGGAAATTTGCTCGGATAGGCATAGTGCAAGCGTATCCACTCAATGCCTTCCACATCCGCGAGGGCGTGTAGTAGGCGCGGCAGTTCGCGTTTTTTATAAATATCCAAGCCGTAATAGGTCAATTCCTGGGCGATGAGCATGAGTTCTTTTACGCCGTTTCGGGCGAGATTTTTGGCTTCTGCTACGAGGGCTTCGATGGTTTTGGAGATATGTTTGCCACGCATCAGAGGGATGGCGCAAAAGGCACAAGTGCGATTGCAGCCTTCCGAAATTTTGAGGTAAGCATAATGTGGCGGTGTACTCAACAATCGCTCGCCGATGAGGTCGTGCTGGTAATCGGCATTGAGTTTGGAGAGTAAATGAGGGAGTTCGAGTGTACCGAAATAAGCATCTACTTCGGGGATTTCTTGCTCCAAATCGTCTTTATATCGCTCTGATAAGCAGCCTGTTACATAGAGTTTATCAATGTCGCCTGTTTTGCGAACTTCGGCGTATTCGAGTATGGTGTTGATGGATTCTTCTTTGGCGCGTTCGATGAAGCCACAGGTATTGATGACGACAATATTCGGCTCGTCTGCCATGCCACCGTCGTGTACGACATCGTAATCATTGGCGCGGAGTTGCATCATCAAGACTTCCGAGTCCACCACATTCTTCGAGCATCCGAGTGTGACGACGTTGACTTTATCCGGCTTGTGTGACTTCGTTTTCATTAGGGGCAAAGATACGGTTTAGTTTATTGAGTTTATAAGGTTTGAGTTTATAAAGTAACACAGGCTTCCAACCTGCATACGTGGACAGGCTGGAAGCCTGTGCTATTTCCGCCTCCAATTAAAATTAATCGTATCAAAAATCATCTGCCCGATACCCGATGTACTTTTCTTAGAATTGCTCAATACGACGACTGCCGTATGTGAGTGTGGCGCAACAGCAAGGAAGGCATGGTAGCCGTGTGTTGTGCCTACGTGTATGTACACATCAGGCACACGACGACGCGGCGATTGGATGTGCCAACCCAAACCCGAATAGGTATCACTACGAAAATTAGACTCATGGTGTCTTTCAAAGTTTTTGCGGAGGGTTTCGTCGAGGGCTGTGTGGTGGTCGCCGAGGTGCATGGAGAGGAATTTTAGGAGGTCATTCACCGTAGATTTTAGCCCTAATGCGCCTTCAAATGAACGGTATTCCCATGCGGGTACTTCGCCTCCGGGTGAATTGCCTTGTGCAAGTCGCATATGTTGTTCGTCATTCAAAATGATGCGTGTGTCGTTCATTTTTAAGTGGTTAAATAGATAATTTTGTAGCAATTCGTCGAAAGTTGTTTCTCCTGCTTCTTCTATAATTTCAGTTAAAAGTGCATAGCCGGTGTGTGAGTAAGCGTATTTTTCGCCCTTAGCTTTGGTGAGTACATAATTGCTCAAAAAAGCTAATAAATCCTCGCGTGTGTAATTGATATAAGGCTGGTTGGTGTCTTGTTCTTTGCTGCCAAAATTGTGTGGTAGTTTTGGAAAACCGGAACTGTGATTAGCAAGTTGGAGTAAGGTAACGGGTTGCTTTAATTCCGAAAAATACTGCCCGATTGTATCTTCATAAGTCAACATTTTTTCATACTCCATAATGGTCAAAAGGGCAGTAGTAAATACTTTTGTGACCGAACCTATTTCGTAAATGGTATTGGCATCGGGTGTTTGTTTGCTGCCTTTTTGGGTTTCGCCAAAATTGTAGGTATAGGTACTGTCAGGGTCAATGATGCCTATGGAAATACCGGGCGTTTCTTTAAAATTGACCTCGCGCTTAATGATGTTTTTGATGAGTTTGTCGAGCGATTTGTTTTGGGCAAAAATGAACGCAGGGCAAATTAGAATAGAAAAAAATATAGTGTAAATTAATTTCATATTAAGTGATTTTTGGGTATGACAAATAATTTTTGTGTGAAGATAAGGAGCATTTTGAAAATGGCTGTTACCTTTGGCTGTGTGAGTCGTCAGACGAAGGTTGCTTTTGATATTATTGTATTTGGACTTTGGACAAAATGGGAATTAGGTAACTGGGAAATTAGGTTTAAAATTGTAACTTATTGATAATCAATTGAATGTTTTTTATTATTAAAATAAAATAGTTTATTAATTTTTTTATGTAAAATTTTAAAAACGAGGGTTTTACCGAATTTCCAAATTACCCAATTTCCTCTGTCCAAAGTCTAATATTGTATATTCATTATTCTTTTCCAATTTAAATTGATTCGTCGGACGATATTGAATAATTTATGAATCCATTATACAAAAAAAAATCACTACTACAAGGATACTTGAGTGACCATAAAAGTACGTTTTGGATACTGGTAGTATTGTTTTTAGTGGCAATAATTTTGCCTAAATTGCCGATGGCGGTTTTGGCGGTGATTATTTTGTTAATTCATTTGCATTATAAATTTCAAGTAATTCAAAATCAGCAAATTAACTTGTATAAGCAACAACAAGCCTTAGCCTCGATTCATAATTTGATAAACTTGCGAAGCCCTTTGGCTGTGATGGGGGAGTGGGCTGCTTCGCCGGATTTTTTACAGATTATCTCCGAAATTATATTGGACAGAAAACCCGAAATAATAGTGGAGTGTGGTAGTGGTGTATCAACTGTGATAGTGGGTTATTTATTAGAAAAAAATGAACGCGGACGTATTTTTTCCTTAGAAAATAAAAATAATTTTTATAAAAAAAATAATTACCTCATTGCGCGACATAATTTGACTCAATACGTCTCAATAATACACGCGCCACTTGTGGAGTGTAAAGTCAACGACAATTCGGATGAATGGTATGATATGACTCAAATTGCTGATTTAGAGCCGATTGATATGCTGATTGTAGATGGTCCGGCGGGCAATCGCTACCCCGCATTGCCTTTGTTATTCAACCAATTATCTGATAATGCGTTTGTTATTATAGATGATTGTAAGCGGGAAAAAGATGGTGAAAATGTACTTCGATGGCTGGCTGAATTTCCTTTTGAGGCAGAATGGATAGATACAGAGAAAGGAACTTGTGTTTTACGTAAGAAACACCAATAAAATTCCTTATCTTCGCACAAATTTTCAGGCTATTTTTCAAATAAATAAATAATAAATATATAAAATGTCAGATACAGTTAAGTTGCATTACGACGGAAAAGATATTGAGCTTCCGGTCGTAGTGGGTTCGCAAAATGAAAGAGGCATCGATATTAAAAAACTGCGTGGAGCCACAGGTTTAGTAACGCTTGACCCCGGTTTTAAAAATACAGGTTCGACGACAAGTGGAATCACTTTCCTAAACGGTGAACAGGGCGTTTTGCGCTACCGAGGCTATCCGATTGAGCAATTGGCAGAAAATGCGACTTTCGCAGAAGTAGCCTATTTGCTTTTGTACGGCGATTTGCCAACCAAAGCGGAATATGAGCAATTTGACAATGACCTCACTATGCACACGCTTGTACATGAGGACATTAAGAATTTCTTTTTGGCTTATCCGTCGAAATCGCATCCGATGGGGCAGTTGATAAGTATTGTCTCGGCACTTTCGACTTTTTATCCCGAATCGCTTGACCCGAACCGTTCGGAAGAAGCACGTCAATTGACGATGATTCGTTTGTTGGCGAAGTTTCCGACGATTGTATCTTGGATTTTCAAGAAAAATATCGGACATCCGATTGTGTATCCGAAAAAT
>CALCMV010000220.1 GCA_937967535.1 uncultured Saprospiraceae bacterium | reverse complement strand
TGATGATTTGGAAAAACAATCAGAAGTAGTAGGTGACAATTTTGAAAAAATCAAACAAGTTGCTGCTATTTCTGCCAATAACGACCCTGAAATCGGACAACTCATTGCTGACGCAATGCAGCGTGTGACCAAAGACGGTGTGATTACTGTAGAGGAAGCGCGTGGTACAGAGACTTATGTAGATGAAGTGATTGGTATGCAGTTCGACAGAGGATATTTGTCGCCATACTTCATTACGAATGCAGAAACAATGGAATCGGAATACGAGCATCCTTTGATTCTGATTCACGATAAAAAAATCTCCAATATGCAGGATTTAGTGCCGATTTTGGAGAAAGCCGTACAAGCCGGAAAACCACTTTTGATTATTGCAGAAGATATTGATAGCCAGGCACTCGGTGTATTGGTTGTGAATCGCCTTCGCGCTCAATTGAAAATTGTAGCAGTAAAAGCACCCGGATTTGGCGACCGTAGAAAAGCGATGTTAGAAGATATTGCGATTCTCACAGGCGGTACAGTCATTTCTGAAGAAAAAGGCTTCAAACTCGACAATACCGAGTTGGCGCACTTGGGTAGCGCAGAGAAAATCACTGTTGACAAAGATAACACAACAATCGTCAACGGCGGTGGCAGCACCGATGCTATCGAAGCCCGCATCAAGCAAATCAAACAACAAATCGAAAATACCACTTCTGATTACGACCGTGAGAAATTGCAGGAACGCCTTGCCAAACTCGCAGGCGGTGTGGCTGTTTTGCATGTGGGCGCGCCTACCGAAGTGGAAATGAAAGAAAAGAAAGACCGCGTAGATGATGCTTTGCATGCCACTCGTGCGGCTGTAGAAGAAGGTATCGTAGTAGGTGGTGGCGTAGCTTTGGTACGTGCTATTGGAGCTTTGGATAAAGTCAAAGGGGCAAATGAGGACGAAGATACAGGCGTAGCCATCGTCCGTACAGCACTCGAATCACCACTTCGCACCATTGCCGAAAATGCAGGTGTAGAGGGTTCGGTGGTGTTGATGAAAGTCAAAGAAGGCAAAGGAGCTTTCGGCTACAATGCTTATACAGAAGAATACGAAGACTTGAAAAAAGCCGGAGTCATTGACCCGACCAAAGTAACTCGTATTGCACTCGAAAATGCCGCTTCTATCGCCGGAATGATACTCACCACAGAGTGCGTCATCAACGACAAACGGGAAGAAGATGGCGGTATGGGCGGACATGGTCACGGTCATGGTATGCCGGGCATGATGTAATAATACAGTGATTGATGACTGGTGATTAGTTATTGATTATCAATTTAAATAGATATTGAAAAAGCCTGTTCCTCTTTGGAACGGGCTTTTTTGTCTCAAATCTCTCGTCTCACCTCTCACCTCTCACCTCTCTCGTCTCACCTCTCACCTCTCACCTCTCACCTCTCTCGTCTCACCTCTCACCTCTCTCGTCTCACCTCTCACCTCTCTCGTCTCACCTCTCTCGTCTCTCGTCTCACCTCTCACCTCTCTCGTCTCACCTCTCCCGTCTCTCGTCTCACACCTCTTGTCCCACATCTTTCAAGGCACGCTTATACGCAGGCAACTCCTTCAACTTCTCTATCAACCACGGTTTATTGGTGAGAAATTCATAACTATTAATTTTTTCCATTAGGGGCAAAATCTTCTCATGCCCGCCTTGTTGTCGGATGAGTTCAATTTTTCGCAAAACACTGGTAAAGTTGACATAGGCTTTTTTCAGGCGTGTAGGCATTCCTTTTTGGGAGTGTACATATTCTCTGAATGACTTGCACAAAGCATCGAAGGCAAGACTCTCTTTGAGTTCGTAATAGGTACGTAGAAGTACGGTTTTGCGTCCGAGTTCAAAAGATAAATCCATTTTTTCGGTTTGGTTGAGGTGTTCCATAGCGGATTGGAAATCTTTTTGGTAAAAGGCTAACATAGCTTTATTATAATGGTAAACACTTTCTTGCACATCCGGATTTACATCATTGATATGTATTTCCAGAAATTGTTTTGCCCATTCATACTCCCCTATAGTCGCACTGACCGAAACAATATTTTTTATTAATTGAACAGGAACATACTTGCTGTTAGATAATACACCTTGTTCTGCTTGTTTCTTATAAATTGTAAACAGTATAGACGTATACTTAGTATGCCCTTGTATTGATTTTCGAATACAAAAATTGGTAATAGTACTATATAAATTCAATAATTCATTTTTGGGAATATTGAGATAATACCTATCAAGTAAGTTGAGAAGTTTTTGAAAATCTGCTTCTTCTTCATGCCTAATTGTCAACAACATAGCATGTTGCAAAGCAATCATAGGATTCTCCGTTACGCCATTAGTTTTCAGTAATTCGGTAGTGGGCTTTATTTCATAATCATTTTGAGCAATCAGGTATCGTTTTATGTAACTTTCAATTTCGCACATCAATTTTAAGCGATTTACCAAATAAAATTCATCTAAGGCATGAGTTAACTCATTCAGATTTTTCCAAGCATTTCTCTCATTACGTAAGATAGTACAGCTATAACGATTATTTACCAACAGATAACGCTCAAAGTAAAATTGTTCGCCCCTCTGTTTGATATTAGCATGTCTATTGACATTATTATTCAGGATTTGTTCACAATACTCCAAATTCTGTCGCTCCAATAATTCATCCAAGAGCAAGTGTTGTTTCATATAAGGTTGTCGGTTCAAACGCTCCAAAACAATAAAATCTTCTGCCAAACGAGTAAGTTTACTCAAAACAACTTCTAAAGTATTTATTTTTTTTGTATCTTTGAATACCCGTTCAGACAATTCACCCTTCGTAAAAGGTTTTGCTGTTGCCCTGTTTAGATAATATTTGAGTGACTCAAATACATCAATACATTGTTGGCTACGATTATGATAAGGAGAATGTAGAAACCTTTCAAATTGCTTCAAGTCATAACTTGAAAAAGTCTTCATTAGCTTTACAAAACGATTTTTGTACATTTGTGCAAGAAAATTAAATAAAAAAATACGCTTGCAAAGTTAAAAAAAATACTTTAAAATTACAATCGAAATATCATTAAACATTTTAAAGGAGAGGAATACATAATTACTTACTTTTAAATTAAATTTAATTTTAATTCAAAAAAAAGGCATTAAACGTTTTTTTTCACCTATAAGTCGTCGTACTTTTGAATCGTACAAAGGTACTACGGCTTTTCCTAATCTATTATTCCATGACTGGCTCTTATTCACCAACCAAATTATTTGTGTTTGGATTATTGTTATTTTTAGCAATACCTGTTCAAACCTATGCCCAGCAAAACACTTACAATGATGACGAGACGAAAGAGGTAATTGTAAAGTTCGCCAATCACACTACACAAAGTAGTAAGAGAGAAATTAGTAATCAAATTAAAGCTGTACCGATTAAAAGATTTGAAGATACGGATACGGAACTCTGGAGGATTCCTTTAATAGTAGAAATCAACGGACAGACCTATAAAGGTCTAAATACTATTTCCGATTATGTGAAAAGTCATCCCGGTATTCAGTATATAGAGCCGAATCATTCCATAGCGATTTTTAATGCACCAAACGACCCATATTTTAATAAATTATGGGGCTTACACAATACAGGACAACTTGCAGGTTTATCCGGTGCAGACATAAGCATCTTGCAGGCTTGGGGAATCACTATTGGAGGCGAAAGCACTATCATCGGTGTATTGGATACAGGGATTGACTGGACACATGAAGACCTTGCCGAAAATATTTGGCAAAATTCAGGTGAAGATACTGACGGCGATGGCGTACTTGTTTATGTGGATGGTCAGTGGATTTTCGATCCGGACGATATAAATGGTGTAGACGATGATGGAAACGGCTATGCAGACGATTTCATCGGTTGGGATTTTGTCAATAATGACAATAATCCCTATGACGACAACGAACACGGAACGCATGTATCCGGCATCATAGGCGCACAAGGTAATAACGGTATCGGTATTACCGGAGTCGCACAAGAAACCCAACTCATGCCACTCAAAGTATTTGATTTGGCAGGCATGGGCTTCGTCTCTTCTGTAAGAGAAGCGATGGACTACGCAATCGCTAACGGAGTAGATATTACAAACGTTAGTTGGGGAACACCCGAAAGTTCAGAAACCCTTGAAGAAATCTTTGAAGATGCTGAAGACAATGAAATATTAGTCGTAGCGGCTGTCGGAAATAATAACAGAGACAATGATATTGTTCCTGTTTATCCCGCAAGTTATGACTATGAAAATATAATTGCTGTTGCTGCTACTAATCGACACAACAGCTTGAGCTTATTCTCCAATTATGGAGAGACATCTGTGGATATCGGAGCGCCGGGTGGGGACATTTATAGTACCTTGCCCGGCAATTTTTATGGATGGTACTCAGGTACTTCCATGGCTGCGCCACACGTTACAGGTGCGCTCGCACTCGCCCTCTCTGCATGCAACGGCAACAGCCCCTCTCAAATTAGAAATCACCTACTCAATACGGCAACTCCACTCAATACACCAAACAACAAAGGTATAGCCGTGCTGAATACCTATGAATTTTTGCAGGCAGTTACCCAACCCAATGCCGAATTTTCCTATATAGCTGATGGTCTGGAGGTAGAATTTACTGCCCAAAACGAGTACGAATATTTCGATTATGAGTGGAATTTTGGAAATGACGAAATTCAAAGTAGCACAGAAAATGAGATAGAATACGAGTATAGCGAATCCAACAACTACATCGTCTGCCTCACTATTTCAGACCCTTGTAGCTCCAATACTTCCTGCCAAAATATTTTTGTCAATATCGACAATGTTCAACCGGATTGCAGCCCCACATGGCAGCAATTTACAAGTGGTGATAATATACTTGCACTTGCCGAACAAGGAGAATCCATCTGGGCAGGTGGCAAAGGCGGACTGGCAAAAATCAATCGAACAGACGGCACAAATATCTTTTTTACCAATGACAATTCAGGTTTGCCACACAATCGCATCAATGCTATCAGTATTGATGTCAATGGCATAAAATGGATTGGTACAAAAGGCGGATTGGTAAAATTTGACGGCACAAACTGGACAACATTTGATACTCAAAACTCAGGTCTTCCTGCTAATGATGTCCAAAGTATAGCCATCACATCCGACGGGCAAATCTGGGCAGCAACCAAAACCGGAGTCTCCCTATTCAATGGAGAAAGTAATTGGGTTACACTTGATAGCGACAATGCTATGCTTCCCGACAATGAAGTCAATGCGCTTATTGTAGATAATCAGGATGTTTTATTTGCTGCTACTTCCGCTGGAGTCGCAAGATTGGATACCGACGGCTTTACCGATTTGGACATAGGCACTATTTCTGCTGATTATAATATAGTCAATGACCTTGTTATTGACCCTGCTTCCGGCAATCTGTGGGCAGCTACCGAAGGCGGTGTAGCTCACTACGATGGCACTACATGGCAGCCTGTCAATACAGGACTTACGAGTAATCCCATCCTTTCTATTGCTATAAATGACGGAGTACAATGGGCAGGTACGGCATCCGGTGCCTATCAACTTATCAATAATACCGAATGGCAACCCCAATTCGATAATTTGGGTACTGAAAACGGACAAAGAATTAATACCATCTTGGCGACTACGAACAATGAGCTATGGTTTGGGACAAACCGTTCGCTTAAAAAACTCGAAAGTGGTCAATTGTCTATTTTCAACGAACTCAACTCGCCGCTTTCAGGTGATATTGTATATGCTTTTGCAGAAGATAATAACCAAAATACGTGGATAGGTACGAGTAATGGATTAGTACAACTTTTTGAAGAAGAATGGTTACAACATTCTGAATTTACCAATGAAGAAGTCCATGCTCTACATTTTGATGGCAATAAATTATGGGCAGGAACAAATCTTAGACTAGCAGAAATAAATGTAGGGGTGGATATATCCGATATTACTTCCCACACACCGGTAAATGATATTATTACCTCAATCACCAGTCAGGATGGTCAGATATGGGTAAGTACACAAGCAAATGGTATAGCCGTATTTGATGCTGGTAGTTGGACAAATTATAATGCTGCAAACTCATCATTGCCAGATGATAATGTGTATACAATGGCTGCTGATGCTAGCACAGGAGGTTTGTGGATAGCTACTGCAAATGGACTGGCAAATCTACATGGAAACGACTGGACAATATACAATAGTCCCAATTCAAACAACTTAGTCACAGGACTCGACATTGACTCCAACGGTACAGTATGGCTTACTACATCCGATAATTTGGCGCGTATTGACGGTACAGATACATGGCTAATTGAAAATATACTCGCCGACGCGCCCATAGGAGGAATACAAGGACTTTCCATAGACAATTATGACGACAAATGGCTAGCTACCGAAACGGGACTCTGCAAATATGACGGTCATAGCTGCACCACATACAACGTAGCCAATTCACCATTACCCAATGATAATATACAAACTATTAAGCAAGATGCTATGGGGGCTCATTGGATAGGTACTCAAGGAGGTGTTAGTATATTGTCAGCATTGATAGCCTCATTTACCTATGATAAACAACTACCTTGCAATAATACCATTCTTCCAATGCACAACTCATCTACAGGAGCTATTGAGCAGACTTGGTATGTCAATGATGTGTATGTTTCATCAGATGAAAATTATACACATGATTTTGAAGAAGCAGGTACATATGAAGTCAAACTCATTTCGACGAATGTAGACAATTGTACAGCCATTTTCATAGAGGAAATTACCATTAGTGATAGTGCAGAAGATATTGCACTTGAACCATCGGTTAATATCTGTGACGATATAACATTACTAGAATCCAATCTCCAAAATATGCAACACTATCGTTGGTACAAAGATGGAGAAATGCTTGGCAATACCAATCAACTCACCGTCCTCGAATCCGGTGATTATATCCTCGAAGTTCAGGATTGGTGCGACAATATAAGCATTGCGCCCGTATCCGTCACACTCTCAGAAAGATGTATATGGCCCGGCGATACCAATAACGACGGTAGAGTAAATGCCATAGATGTACTACCTATCGGACAAGCATTCGGAAGTACAGGTGCGCCTCGCAACGACTTGGGAGAATGGGAGGGACAAGCCAATCCTGACTGGGACAACGAAAACCTTGCCTATGCCGATGCCGATGGCAATGGTATAGTAGATTCAACCGATTTACAAATTGTCTATGCAAATTACGGACAAACACATGGTACAGCAGGCTTAGGATTAAGTTCGGTCATAATGCCGGGAAGCGGTTTTGGGGCTTCCGGCTATATAGCAGATACACCACCTGACGCTTACCTATATTTAGTACCTGATGAAAACTCTATGTTTAATGGGCAGGACGATATTCTTTTCAATGTCGAATTGACAGAAAAAGACGGTACTTCCATTGAGAGTTATGGCATAGCTTATACACTAAGGCATGATGGAGAAATAATAAATATTGATTTTTCAGAGACTTGGTTAAAAGGCAACGGCACATCCAATGAATTATTGACCTTTGAACAAAACACTCCCGGACAATTGGATATAGCACAATCTCGCGAAGACCAAAATAATATTATTGGAGATGGAGGAGTCGCAGAAATAATTGTTCTTGAAGACTTCCCATCAGGAGAATCAGCATCTTTGCAGCATACAGCCATATATGGTGTAGAAAATATCACCCTCACCGACAAAGATGGCAATATCATCCCCGTAGAAGGGCATACGCTTGTTATCTCACATCCGGGGTCTGAACTTGTTACTGCTCCTATCGCCTTATCAGTCGAAGGACACGCCTTTACCTGCTACGGCGAAGGCTCTGCCGAAGTCACCGTACACAGAGGAACAGCCCCCTTCACCTATGAATGGGATAATGGCGAAACCACCGCCATCGCCACAAATCTCTCTCCCGGTCTACACCACCTCACTGTAACCGACGCAGCAGGATGGATAATCACAAGTATGGCATACATCGAAAACCATACAGGTATCTTCTTGGATTACGAGGTAAGTGGAGAATCCGGTGACAGCGAAAACGGCAGTATCAACCTCACTACTTCCGGCTCTAGCGACTTCACTTACGAATGGAGTTCAGGACAAACCAGTGCCAATATTGCAGGACTACAAGCAGGCACCTACATCGTAACGATTACCAACAACGAAGGCTGCCAAAAAGTCCAAACCATCGTGGTGCCGGGAACATTATGCGTCAAACCCAAATTCATACTTGAAGGAGCATTCGATGCCTCAACAGGACTGATGCGTAACAACCTTCAAGCTATGGGAGCCTTACCACTCGTATCCCCTTACGAAACAGGCGAGTCTGTGAGCGTCAATGCTTTCACAGCAGCCGAACCGCATGATGCTATCATAGATTGGGTGGTAGTAGAATTAAGGGACAAAATTTCCGCCAAATTAGTTGCCAGACAATCCGCACTCTTACAAAGCGACGGCGACGTTATTGCCCTTGACAATACTGATGGTATCAAGTTCGACAATCTACCGCAAGATAATTACTACATTACAGTGCGACATCGAAACCACTTTTCACTCTTATCCGGCGATGCCTTACTGCTTGAAAGAACACCCGTCAGCTATGATTTTACCCAACTAACCCAACTCCCCCTTGCCCCATTTTTAGAATTGCCCGAATTAGCACCCGGTATCTATGGCACATATGCCGGAAATGCACCCGATAACATCCTTGAAAAACAAGAAGACATCAACGGTGATGATAAAATAAAATGGTTTGAACTGAATGGTGAGTTTAACGACCCCTACAACAATGCCGATTTCAACCTTAATGGAGAAATTTCCGGCGCAGACAAAGCCCTGTGGTTCAATAATAATGGACAATTCAATCAATTACCCGATTAACAGGAATTTGGGAAATTCGGTAACTGGGAAATTGGTAAAACATTGTTTTATAATTTTTTACAAAAGAATATTAATTAAATGTTTTCTACTTTTATAAATAACTAATAATTAGTTATTTACAAAAGTAAGTCTAATTTCCCTGTTCCCTAATTTCCAAAATACACATAGTCCGGTCAATATAATGTAAATTTATAATTTGCTTATTTAAAAAATAGCAGACATTTTCAAAATGTCTGCTATTTGTGTTTTATAAGATAATATTTATAACTTTGCACCCCAAAATAAGTTATTTATTTATTTTCTCTAAGATGGCAAAGCCAATAGTATAATGAGTAGATGATAAAATGAGTAAATGTTTTTACGTTTGAGTTTATTGATTCATTAAAAATTATTTCATTTCAAATTTACTCATTTACTCATCTTTTGCCAATGCGTAAGAGTTAAGAATGTAGATACTAAAAATCAATAAAATACAAGCACAAAGCCACGATACTACAAAAACACCACAACAATGATAGCATACGTCAAAGGTCCGATTACCAAAAAAACACCTACCTATGTTATTGTAGAAGCAGGGGGGATTGGTTATCACATCAATATCAGCTTGTATACCCATGCACGTATTGAAACCAATGTAACCGTTCAATTGCTGACTTATTTTCATGTAAAAGAAGACGGACAAACGCTTTACGGTTTTTTTGAAGAGATGGAACGTGATATGTTTGTCAAACTTATTTCCGTATCCGGCATCGGACCAAATACGGCGCGAATTTTGCTATCATCTATCACGCCACAGGAGGCTCGCACTGCGATTATCTCCGAAGATGTCCGCACACTCAATGCGGTCAAAGGCATCGGACCAAAAACAGCCAAACGCCTCATCGTCGAACTCAAAGACAAGCTATTAAAAGATTCTGGCGAAGAAGCCATACTTCCCACAGCTACCGACAATAAGGTAAGGGAAGAGGCACTCTCTGCATTGACCACACTGGGTTTCAATCGGATACGGGTACAAAAAACTCTTAATAAAGTGTTAAAAGAAAACCCTTCCGTTCCCAATGCTGAAACTTTGATTAAGTTAGCACTCAAAGCATTGTCTTAGAAATTTGAAATAAATAAATTGGACAAGATAAAATGCACCAATTTGTTATTTCCAATCGCTCTAGTGTTCATTGTACTTGATTCTTGATTTTTTATTCACCGTTCAATAACAATATGAATAAAAAATCCAAAGAAGATAATAAACCATGCAACGCGGAACTTTAACATTTAATCTACGTATAGATACAATAAGTTTTGCGTTCAATATGTTAGTGTTAGGAGATTGTTAAAAATGTCTCTTAAATGTCACAAAATTTATTAACTTAAATTCGGTGATTTTTGATTTTAAAATTAAATTGCAATCAACAATTTAGTACAATCAAAAATCATTTAATTAAAAATTAAAAATCGTCAAATTTGCCTATGGAGTAAAACTCTACATTGTATTGTAAAAAACATAGCATAATAATATTCACATTTTCAATAGTTTAAACAAAAAATACTATTGGGGTTGTGACTTTTTTGTATTTACTGAAAATAATGCTAAAATGCCTTAATGCGACAATGGTTTCCTCATTATCGCATTATCACATTATCGCATTGAGAATACAAAGCTAAATTTCGTAGCAAACCATGACGAATAAAGGAATTTTCCTGCTGGCTGCACTTTTTATGAGCCTCACTGCTTGGGCAGACTTTGGTCCCGGTCATAATGACCCTTTATTGACCTTTGATGATGCCATACTCATACAAGCAGATACCATCCCGCTTCAAGACCGTGAGACGGACAGCGTGACCAATGATGCCCCCGAAAATCCCTTCGACTTGGAGGATCCACCGGTTATCGTAACGGAGGTCGTGTACGACCCCGAAAGCGGTCAATATATTATTACCGAAAAAATCGGTGATACCAACTACCGCCCACCCACCTACATGACTTTTGAGGAGTACATGGACTGGAGTGCTGATAATCAGGAAATGAACTATCAGCAAGAACTCTCCGATAAGGCTTCCTTTCTGGATAAATTAACGATAGGCGGTGTAGATGCGAGTACCAATCTTGATTTGGATGACCCTATAGGGCGGTACAAAGAAGCGATACGTACATCGCTAATCAACAGGCTTTTTGGTGGTGCCGACCTCGACCCGAAAGATATGATTGATATACGCCCACAGGGAAATATTGACCTTACATTTGGGGTAGACTATCAAAACGTTGAAAATCCGATACTTACCGAGCGTCAACGCCGTCAGGGAGGCTTTGATTTTGATATGGCAATTCAAATGAATGTCATCGGAAAAATCGGAGACAAACTCAACCTTGCTACGAATTACAATACGCAGGCAACGTTTAATTTCGATAATCAGATGAATCTGGAGTTTGCAGGTACAGAAGACGAAATTATTCAGAAAATAGAAGCAGGAAACGTCAGTTTGCCATTAAGAAGCAGCCTTATACAAGGTAGTCAGAGTTTGTTTGGTATCAAGACGGATTTGAGATTCGGAAAACTCAGTGTATCCGCCATTGCTTCGCAAAAGAAATCGCAACGCGAAAATGTAGAAGTACAAGGCGGTACACAATTGCAAGATTTTGAAGTGACAGCCGACCAATACGACCAAAACCGACACTTCTTTATCTCGCATTACAATCGCAATTCATACGAACCCGCACTCCAAAACCTACCGCAAATCAATACCTTATTCCGCATTACAAAAATGCAAGTATGGGTAACGAATACACGCGCGGTCACTCAAAATGCGCGTGACATCGTGGCACTCATGGATTTGGGAGAAACCGACCCAAGCAGAATCAGCGAAAATATAGCGATTAACCCCACATTTGCGCCGAACCTCCCGCCAAGATTCCCTGATTTGCTCGGCAATGGACTACCCGACAACAGAGCAAGTGGTTATTTTGAGGCAGTAAAAGATTTGCCCGGTTCCAATACACTAGACGGTGCAGTAGCGGCTCTCCAATCAATCGGTCTGGACCAAAGTGTAGATTTTGAAAAAGTACGTGCGAGATTACTTTCGCAAACAGAATACACCTACCACCCCGAATTGGGTTATATCTCCCTCAATCTCACACTCCAACCCGACGAAGTACTCGGTGTGGCTTACGAATACACCTATAATGGCGAAGTATTTCGCGTTGGTGAATTTACCAATGATTCGCCGAATCTTGTCAATGCCGACTCTACCAACAATAACAGCGGCTCTGATTTGGGCGTACTTTATGTAAAAATGCTCAAGAGTGCCGTCTTGGATGTCGAGTTGCCCATGTGGGATTTGATGATGAAAAATATCTATTCTATCGGTGCTTTTCAGGTCAATCCGCAAGATTTCAAATTGGATGTACTCTACCAAGACCCCGGCGTTGGATTTATTCGCAATTTGCCGGAAAGAGCAGGACCGGTAGTGAGCAAATGCAACATCATTACCCTCATGAATTTGGATAATCTCAATAGTCAGGGCGACCCACTGGCAGATGGGGTATTCGATTTTGTGCCGGGCATTACCATTACACCGAGAAACGGGCGTATTATTTTCCCCGTTCTCGAACCCTTTGGCTCTTCTTTGAGAAATAGCTTCGGAACGGAAGGCAATCCCGATGCTTTCGTTTATCCTCAATTATATGACAATACTGTTTTCTTTGCACGCGAATTTCCCGAACTCAATCGCTTCGTTATTCGCGGTACTTATAAATCGAGTGTATCGAGCCGTATTTCTTTGGGGGCATTTAATATTCCGCGTGGTTCGGTGACGGTAACTGCCGGTGGTCAGCAATTGGTGGAAGGAAGTGACTACGATGTAGATTATAATACCGGACAAGTCACTATCCTCAATGATGCCTACCTCAATTCGGGCTTACCTGTCAATGTTTCTTACGAAGATAATACGCTATTTGGTTTCCAAACAAAAACTCTATACGGTACACGTTTGGATTATGAGGTAAGCGACAATTTTAATATTGGTGGTACATTCATGCACATATCCGAGCGACCATTTACGCAGAAAGTAAATATCGGTGACGACCCGGTATCGAATAGTGTCTATGGTTTGGATGTGACCTACAACCGAGAAGCACCGGGCTTGACCCGTTTTCTGGATAAACTACCCCTTTTACAAACAAAAGCACCCTCCAATATTTCCTTTACGGCAGAAGGGGCTGCCTTGCGTCCGGGACACTCCCGCGCACTCAACCGCGTAGACCAAAGCGAAGACAGAGGCGGTACAGTCTATATTGATGATTTTGAGGGTAGTTCGACCAATTTTGATTTGCGTACACCTGCTACGGCTTGGTTGTTGGCAAGTACACCTGCCAGTTTCCCCGAATCTGAACGTATCAATGACTTGGCATACGGCTACAACCGTGCGAAAATGACTTGGTACAGAATTGACCCTGTACTCCGTCAGCGAGGCGGAGACGACGACCCATACACCGCACAATTTAGCGAACAGGATATTTTCCCGAATAGACAAGATAATCTTACGGGATTGAATAATGTCGGTTTATTTACCTTTGACATGGCATATTTTCCTGATGAACGCGGACCATACAATTTTGAGTCAACTCTGAATGGTGAACCGGGTATTTCAAAAGGTATTGATGAAAATACAGGTAGATTGAACGACCCTGCAAGCCGTTGGGGAGGGGTGATGCGTGCTATTCAAACGAATGACTTTGAAGCGGCAAATGTCGAATATGTCGAATTTTGGATGTTGAGTCCTTTTATTGAAAGTGCCTCCAATCCGGGGCAATGGAATACGGGAGATGGGGGAAATCTCTCACTCAATCTTGGTACGATTTCAGAAGATATAATGCGTGATTCTCGTTTATTTTTTGAAAATGGATTGCCGACTCCGAGTTCGCAAGTTCAGACAGATAGTACAACTTGGTCGCGCATACCACGCGGTCAGGCGATTACCAATGCCTTTGATAATGACCCCGAAGCACGCGCAGCACAAGATTTGGGACTGGACGGTATTGGTGATTTGGAGGAAAACGAATATTTCGCAGATTATGTAGCTCAAATGACGGCACTAGGCTTCCCGGAAGTAGCCGAAGACCCGGCAAATGATAATTACCTTTATCACAGAGATGCTTCTTATGGTCCTGTAAATGACACGACTTCCACGCCAATCATTGAACGATACAAAAGATTCAATAATCCGCAAGGTAATTCATTGGGACAAGATAATATCCCGCAAAATCAGCAAAATACGCTCAATAGTAATCCGTCGAGTACAAATATTCCTGATACAGAGGATATTAACCGTGATAATACCTTGAATGAAAAAGAAGCCTATTTTGAATATGATATTCCATTGCTTTCAGATGGTGTGGGAGGTATTCAGAGAAATGGCAATAATTTTATCGTAGATGAAGTCGAAATAGGTGATGATAGCGGGGTGAAATGGTATCAATTCCGTATTCCGGTCGGAGAATTTAATGATAGATTTGGCAATATTCAGGATTTCCGTTCTATTCGTTTTATGCGGATGTATGCCAATCAATTTGAACAACCCGTTATCATGCGTTTTGCTCGCCTTCAATTGGTGCGTAATCAATGGAGACGCTATCGCCGACCATTGACCGGAACAGGTATCGGACCCGTTACCGACCCGAATGACCCGACACTTTTTGAGGTGGCTTCCGTTAATTTTGAGGAAAATAGCAACGCGCAGCCCTTCCCATATGTATTGCCTCCGGGTATTCAGCGTGAGCAATCTTTAGGAGCTTTCCCAAATGCTTTGCAAAATGAACAATCCCTTGCGATAAATATTTGCGACCTCGAAGCAGGTGATGCACGCGGGGTTTACAAAATTATTAATCTGGATATAAGGCGCTACGAAAGATTGAAAATGTTTGTACATGCCGAATCTGACGAAACAGGCGATATAGACGAACTCGACCCGGGCGAACTCTCTATTTTTATGCGC
Organism: uncultured Saprospiraceae bacterium; assembly: GCA_937967535.1. Classification (GTDB taxonomy): domain Bacteria; phylum Bacteroidota; class Bacteroidia; order Chitinophagales; family Saprospiraceae; genus JAHDEO01. The sequence continues at coordinate 4,646 of CALCMV010000220.1, read as the reverse complement.
TTGGGAAGCGATTTTGAGGATAATTTTTATGAATACGAAATACCGCTTTCTCCTAGTGAAAGTGTAGAAGGCTTGGATGGTTCGAATGATTTGAATGAGATATCTGATAGAGTGTGGAACGAAGAAAACCGCTTTGATTTTCCATTAGCTTTATTAAGAGAAACAAAAAAAGCGCGTAATGCAGATGCCAATGCCAATGTAACCTCAATTTTTGAAATGCTCGACCCCGATAAACCGGATAATAAAGTACGCATTGTGGGTACGCCTGATTTGGGCTATGTAAGAGGCGTAATGATAGGGCTGCGAAATACAACGGATGCCACAAATATCTGCGCCGAAGTATGGGTCAATGAGTTGCGACTCAGTGGCTTGGACGAGCGCGGCGGGGTAGCAGGTTTGGCACGATTGGATGTACAATTGGCTGATTTTGGTAGTGTTACGGCTTCTGTGAGTCACACCGGAATAGGTTGGGGACAATTGGAGCAGCGAGTTGGTGAACGTTCTCTTGAAGCCGTTACGCAATACGATGTAGCAACCAATTTGGAATTGGGTAAATTGCTACCTGAAAAAACGGGTTTGCGTATTCCGTTCTACGCACAACATTCTACAACAGTAGAGACTCCCGAATTTGACCCATACCAACTGGATTTGCGATTGAAAGAAGATGTACTGGATAATATACCGGACAAACCGGCACGCGATTCAGTTCGCAATTTGGCGGCAGAATATACTTCGATACGTGGTTTTAATTTTACGAATGTAAGAAAAGAACGCATGAACCGCGAGCGCAAACCCATGCCCTGGGATGTCGAAAACCTGAGCTTGACCTACGCATTTGACCGTACACTTCGACGCGACCCAACGATTGAAAATGAGGAAGTGAAACGTTATCGCGGCTCAATTGATTATAATTATGCAAGTCAATTGCGCCCTATTGCGCCATTCAAAAAGATGAAAAATAAATCGCCTTGGCTCGCTTTGATTCGCGATTTTAATTTCAATCCTATCCCCAATTCTATCAATGTGAGAAACGATATGAACCGTCACTTCGGAGAAATTAAATATCGTTTTGCAGATGAATTGAAAAGCACTTACTATGACAAGCGATTCAATTGGGATAGAGCCTACGGCTTGCAGTGGAACCTGTCGAAAGGGCTGACAATGGGCTTCAATGCGGTGAATAGTTCGGTGATTGATGAATTAGAGGAATTTGAGCGCGACGCAAACGGCTTCCCGATGGTCAATCAATCTACGGGAGAAGCCATACGCCCGACGAATGAGGCTAAGGAAGAACAAATCCTAAACAGCTTGCGAACAGGTGGTCGTAATAAATTTTACAATCATAATTTAAATATCAGTTATACGCTGCCGACCAAGCAAATTCCGTTTTTGGCTTGGACACAAATTAAGGCGAATTATGCTTCAAATTTCGATTGGAGCAGAGCAAGTCTCAATACCGATTCGCTGGGAAATGTCATTCAAAACGGACAGACGCGCAGTATTACGGGAGATTTGGATTTGACAAAACTGTATAACGAATCCGGTTATCTCAAAAAAATTAACTCGAAAAAAAGAAAACCGCGTAAAGAAGACCCGCGCAAAGTAGAGCCTAAGCAAGATGGACCTAAACTAAAAGGTAAGCAAAACATCAAATTTAAAGACCCGACACTCATAGATGTTGTCGTGCAAGAAAAAGTTGATAACATTATAGAAGGCGATAAAGGCAAGGGCAAAAAGAATAAGAAAAAACGCAAAGAGGCAAAGGAAAGAGGCATTGACGGAGCAGATGACGGCTCGCTCACTAAGGGCAAGGGCAAGGACAAAAAAGACCGCGAACCGAGTGCCGCAGAACGTGCGATATTGCGTACATTGATGATGATTCGTAAAGCACGGGTCAGCTATACAGAAAATTTCTCCTCTGTCGTACCCGGATTTGTGCCGGAAACGCGCCTGTTCGGGCAAAGTCAGGGCTTCAATACGCCGGGATGGGATTATGTATTCGGCGCGAACTACGGACTCAACTGGCGTTTGTCGGATTTCACAAATTGGCTGGATGATAGAGGTGCGGCAGGCGAAATCACCGATAATCGTTTCTTGAATCAGCAGGTCTTGGTCAATTATACGCAGACTTATGATGGAAAATTGACCATCGAACCTTTCAGCGATTTCCGTATTGATGTCAATGTAAATCGTTCATTTACAAGGAATCATAGCGAATACTATAAGGTACAGGAGATTGGCGGCGACTTGGAGCGTCTCAACGAACTTGACAGAGGTAGCCTGAATATGACCTACTTCACGATTCGTACTTTATTTGGTTCGACTACGGATGAGTTGATTAACAAATTCGATATTTTTGAAAACAATCGCGAAATCATTTCTAACCGCCTCGCTGATATTGACATCCGTTCGGAAGGCGGACACGATATTGATACCGAATTTGGTACATACCGCGAAGGCTACGGACGCTATCAGCAAGATGTCTTGATTCCGGCATTCCTTTCGGCGTATACCGGCAGAGATGCAGCGAGTTTTCCACTGACGGTATTCGACGTATTGCCGCGACCCAATTGGCAATTTACATACAATGGCTTGAATAAATTGGAAATATTCAAAAATGTTTTTAGTAGTTTCAATATCTCACACGGATATTCTTCTACCTTGAGTATCAACTCTTTTGCAACGGATTTGGATTTCCAAAATTTCTTGTTCAATGATGTAACGCGCAACTTCTTCTCCACGCTCGAAATTCCTGACCTTGTAATCAGCGAGCGATTCAGTCCCTTGATTGGTGTAGATATTCGCACGAAAAGCGATATGTTGTTGCGATTCGATTGGAACAAAACGCGCAATTTAGCGATGAGTTTTACGGACTACCAACTTTCGGAAACGAATAGCGAAGAATTTACGGTAGGAGTAGGCTATCGCGTGAAGGGTTTCAAATTGCCATTCAAAGTCATCAATGTACCCAATACCAAAGGCAAAGAAAAGACCAAGACGCTGGAGAATGACCTGAATTTCAAACTTGATGTCTCTTACCGCGACGATGTGACCATCAATCACCTCCTTGACCAAGAGCAAACCGTACCAACGCGGGGGTCAAGAGTCATCCGTATTTCACCTTCAATTGATTATGCGGTGAATAAGTTTGTGAATGTGCGCCTCTTCTTTGACCGTAGCCGCACGATTCCTAAGACTTCGGCATCCTTCCCAATTACCAATACACAAGGTGGGGTGACGATTCGTTTCTCACTTACGCAATAGACGGTAGACGGATGCCTTCCGCTTGACAGATATAAAAAAATCCCGTTCCAACAATTTTGTTGGAACGGGATTTTCTTTTTTATGAAAAAGCCATTTATGTGCGAGGTAGTACGCGAGTTTTTTTTATTTTTTTGATAGAAAATATTTTTATAATAACCTGATAACCAGTTAATTACCGTCCACCGTCCACCGTCCACCGTCCACCGTCCACCGTCAAAACGCCCTCAACAAAAACTCCCGCACAGGTTTAGCAGCACGATAACACTCAATAATTTTCTCATCCAAATCATCAGAAAGAATATTTTCGGCATCCATTTCTGTGAAATAGTAAAACTGTTTATTGTAAATAAGTGGCTCATCTGCGCCGATTTCTTTGAACTCCTTTGGGATGACTTTATTTTTTTCGCCATGTATTTCTCCATAAACTTTTTTGAAACCCTTGTCATTCAAGGCTTTACGAAATCCGGTCGTATCTTTGGCAATTTCCTCACGAATCTGATAAAGCAAATTTTTCTCGCACATATACACGCCTCCGTACACGCGCACACGCTCATGGCTGAGTTCAAAATATAAACCCGGTATGCTTTTATCCTTGCGTCCGCCGCGTGATACGATGGCGGAGTTATTGGTCTTGTACGGTGTTTTATCCTTCGAAAACCGAATATCGCGATTGATGCGAAAAATAGCATCTTTTGGTGTGAGGGCAATCGTCGGGTCTATTGCCGCTACTTTATCAATGACGGCTGCCACGAAATTTGAAAAAGGCTCTTTGACGGTGCTTTTGTAACGTTTGCGGTTTTCGTCAAACCAATCTTTATGATTATTTTCAGATAATTCGGCGAAAAAATTCAGGTAATCTTGTGTGAAATATGCCATAATTTTAATGATTGGTGTAACACAGAGATTCCTGCCTATAAGGGAGGTACAGACAAGAATGTGCTAGTATTACACATAATGTTGGAACCACTAATGCTGTAAACCGTTATTCGTTTTTAACTAACTGGACTTTGGACATTGGGGAATTAGGAAATTTGGTATTAGGTAAATTGTTTTTTCTCAAATAATTATAAAGTTAAATTAATTGAATGTTATTCTATCTTAATGAAAATTAAATAGCTGATAATCAACTATTTACGATTTAAAACCGAATTTCCCAGTTACCGAATTTCCAAAATGTCCAAAAGGACTCCTTACTCACCAAAGTCGCGTAGTTCCGATAGCTACGGGATTTGATTATCAGTTTAAAAAACGCCCAAACAGGCTAACCATTTAACTTTGCCTGAAGCGAATACTCGTCAGACGAATCCCTTTATTCAATGCGAATATTTTATGAGACAAATCACTACATTTCACAAAAACCTTCGTCAGACGAGTACTATCCC
>CALCMV010000219.1 GCA_937967535.1 uncultured Saprospiraceae bacterium | reverse complement strand
AATACCGTACAGGCGAATTCATTCGCCATGTGAAAAATAAAAAAAATTCGTATAACATTTATTTACAGTAAATTATAAATGAAATTATACTAAACATGGCGATTGAAATCGCCTGTACGAGTTCCCGGTCAGCCTGTAAAGCAGTCATTACAGTTTTCCGAAATTTGCTACGTTCACAGTATACCTCAACCCGAAAACCTATCAGCACCTACCAATAGGTCAGCACTTTGACATATCGGTATGTTTTTTTTTCTTAGCTTTAACTTTAATTAAAAACTTAATATGAAATACATTATTATCATACTCGTTCCGGTCTTTGGATTGCTTGCTTGCAATAAGGATTGTGTTACCAAAATTCCGAATAAAAGCGGTCAAAGGGAAATCACGGATTTGTTTGAAATGAATATCGAAGATGCCGAAATGATATTTGATTTGAGCGTCTTTGTGGTCTATAATCGCACCAAACCCGGCATGACCGAGTTGAATAAAGACATTGAACGTTCTATCCGCGAAGCCAATAGCTTTTCTGACCGCATCCAATTCAGAATGACTTCTTCGCAATACATCAAACACAAAGCCATTATCGGCAATATCCGCCACTCCAAGAAAATGGAAGATGAGCTATGCAAACCATACGACAAAGAAGGCACGATTAATCTATACATTGTGCGTACTGATAGTGATTTGGAGGGCTACACTCCCGTACTCCAAAACGGCTTTGAACAATACGGTACTTTGGATGGCTTGGAACGGGTATTCGTGAGCTACAAAGGCTTGTCAGACGGCGCAGTACTCATTCACGAATTAGGACATTTTTTCGGATTAGGGCATGAAGATGACTGTCGCAATTATATGAGTTACAATTGTTACAGAGATTCATTTAATGCCGAACAACGCTCCAAACTTTTGCGCTTCGCACAAGTATATCGGAAGTACCTGCATAGCAAGTGAAATAAAACTTAATTTCAATCTAACTGGACATTAGAAAATTCGGAACGCGGCAAAAATAAGCTAAGCAAGATGGCAAACTTATTTTTGCCGCGTTCTTTTTTACCAAACATTATTCTATGAAGAATGTTAAAATACAAGGAAAAATCTAAAAAGGCACTGATTTTAAATGAATCTTCTAATTTTTTACTAACTTCGTGTAATAAAGACACCAAGCTATCTTTCGTATAGTGAACTCAAGGTCTTTTTACCATATAATTTTAAATATGCTCTAACCAATAATGTGTTCACCAATTTTGAATTTTGAATGGAAAAATTTTGAATTATAAAAAATATTTAATTTATTAATTAATAATTATCAGCAAAAAACAAAGTGAAATTTAAATTAATTTGTCATTCAAAATTCATCATTCATAATTTGGTGAAGACATTAAACCAATAATTGTTTTATTATCTCACTTATTGCCTTTATTCACAACAAAATACAAATTATGATAAAAAACTTACTAGCTGTTTCTACCTTAATCATGTGCGTTTTCACCTTAAATGCACAAACCACCATTCTTGATTTTGAGACATCGGAAACGAGTACCAACTTCCAATACTTTGGCAGTAGCCTCGAAAACATGTTATCTTCGGTTATTGCCAATCCCGACCCTTCGGGCATCAATACCAGTTCGATGGTTGCCGAATTTATGAAACCCGCAGGCGCAGAAGTATGGGCAGGAGGCTTCTCCGAACCCAATCCGACGGCTCCAATTGACTTCACTAGCGACAACGAAATTTGCCTCAAAGTATGGACAGCCCAACCCGTCAACCTCCTCCTCAAATTGGAACAAAGCAGCAACGGCTTCGGCGACTGGGAAAATGCACAACAAATTGACCAGACCAATACATGGGTCGAAATCTGTTACAGCGCACTTGCACCCGATGCCAGCAACGCCCAAAACGGACCCGCCGCCGGAGGCACCTTCAATCGCCTTGTCTTATTCTTTGGTTTTGGCGATGCACCCGCCGAAGATGCGACTTACTTTTTTGATGATGTCGTCGTGCAATCTGCCGATGCAGCACCCGTCAGCATTGATTTCTCAGTAGATATGAACGGCTTCTCCGAAACCTTCACAACCGTCTATGTAAGCGGTACATTCAACGAATGGTCGGGTACAGCCAACCCACTCGCCGACGACGATGGTGACGGCGTTTGGACGGGTTCAGTCGCAGAAATCCCCATAGGTGGGCATGAATACAAATTTACCATAGATGACTGGGCAATACAAGAAGATTTCAATGACGCAGATTATACCTGCACCGTCAGAACCGTTACAGATACCGATGTATTTACCAATCGCAGCCTCGCAGCCAGTACAAATGCTTCCCAACCAACGGTTTGTTTCAATAGCTGCTTTGCTTGCGGAGAGTCGGTTATCCTGACCGTCAATCTTGGTGATGGTGGTATTCCTCCTGCCCCGGAAGGCTTCTTCATTGCAGGGGGCGGCAACTTTGGCGATCCCGGTCAATTTCCACTCACTGACCCCGATGGCGATGGTGTACATTCAGGCAGATTTGAGCGTCCGATGGGTTTTGAGTCCTTCTACACCTTCACCAATGGTGCATGTCTCGATTTTTCTTGCAAAGAAATGATAGCAGGTCAAGATTGCTCCAATCCTGATAATTTTGACGACAGATTCATGGGACCACTCAACGGAGACACCACCATCAACACCTGCTTTGGTGAATGTACCGACAATACCGATTGCATGGCGAGCCTCGGCAACATTACTTTCGAGGTAGATATGAACGGCTTTACCGGCACTTTTACCACTGTCTTTTTATCAGGCAATTTCAATGGCTGGTCGGGCAATGCCAACCCGATGACCGACAATGGCAACGGACTCTGGTCTACAACTATTCCCTTGGTATTTGACGATTATGAATTCAAATTTCAAGTAGATGAATGGGCAGTACAAGAAGAATTTACGGAAGGCAACCCCTGCACCATCACCGACCCATCCGGGCAGTTTGTCAATCGCGCACTTACCGTTGATAATACCGAACAAACCCTTTGCTTTCAATGGAATACCTGCGAATCCTGTTTAGTTAGTCTGGATAATGTTGATAATACCATTTTCAGCCTACAACCCACGCTTGTGAGCGACCATACGACCATCATTTTTGGCAGTGATTTTACCGCCGAAAAAGACATTCGCTTATTCAATAGTACAGGACAACATATCCATACAATGAATATCGCATCCGGTGTACCACAGCATACTTTGGATGCCACTGAATTACCCGATGGCATCTATTTCATCCACATTCAAACAGAAAATTTACAACAAACAAAACGAATTATTGTAAATAAGTAATTCGTTTAATGTAAAATGTAACAGTACCGACGACTTTACAGGCTGACCGCGAATACCGTAAAGGCGAATTTATTCGCCACGTAAGTAATAAGTTTAATTTGTAAAATTTTTATTTTAGTTAATTATAAATATAAATTACGCCACACTTGGCGATTAAAATCGCCTTTACGAGTTGGCGGTCAGCCTGTTTAGCTGTCAAGTGAAATAAAAATTTATTTATAAGTTATTATTTATAAATTTATTACAAATTAAAATAATGATATGCGTGACAGCTAAAGCAGTCATTACGGAGTTCCCGTCCACCCTGTTTAGCCGTCGCGTGAAATGAAAATATATTTATAAATAATTGGATTTTAATATTTTAAAAATTTATTTTTGGGGTGCATCTCAAATTGTCGCATTTTTATTTTCATCAAATGAAAAATTATAATTTTGTTTAGTGAAAAATTAAAAATTCGATAAGAATCAAACTATGAAAATTGGCGATAAAATTTTGATAATCAATTCTATGTTTTCGAAAACCTTATAGAATTTGGCTGAAGACCAAGTTTCATATCAATTGATAATACTTTGATATTTTCTATATGCGACAATTTGAGATGCACCCTATTTTTTTATTCTGAGTAAATTTTCTTTGTAAAACTTGCTTTTTATTATTAAAAATAAACTTTGTAATTGTTTGATTTTAAATTGAAATACAAATATTCTCGTCTGACGTTTTAAAAACGTCCGACGAGTAAGGCTTCCCGACAAATACGGGCTATCATTAGATTTTTAAAATGCAAGGCGAGTTTTCTGCCGGATTTCACCACAAATTTCAATAAAATTATTTTTCACATTTTAATAAAATATAATTTAAATAGCTTGTAGTACCTGAGCTATTGCGTGTATTTTATTGTTTTTTTTATTTAAATAATAATTGAACTTATCCGCAGCACCTATCGCGGTGCGCCTAAACTTGAATCACTTTATTTATTTTATAAATAGTCATGAATAAATATGCTTCCATCCAACAATTATTTGATGATGACGGACTAATAGAACGTTGGCCCTCCCGCAAAAAGAAAAACAATCAGCTCTTAGTCTTAGAATATTTATTTGAAAAATTTGACACAGAAAAAAAATACACCGAAAGAGAAGTCAACGAATTACTCAATCAACATCATTCATTTGGCGACCCCGCTATGCTACGCCGCGAATTATTTGAAAAGAAAATGCTGCGCCGCACATTGGACGGGCGAGCATATTGGGTCAATAAAGACATGTAATGCGGTACTTCCAGTCCGCGTACCGTAGAACGGTGCTTCCAGCCCGTTCAGCGTTAGTTTAACAAAACATATAAAAAGAACGGGCTGGAAGCACCGTTCTACAAATGCGCGAACAGGAAGTGTCGCGCTACATTTCCATAAAAATCAACATTTTATGAAAAGAAAATATCTACTAATACCACTACTACTGTTGGGTGTTTTTACGCTAAATGCCCAACACACCGTCAGTGGCACCATCACCGAACAAGGCACGGATTTCCCCTTAATTGGTGTCACCATTTACGAAAAAGATGCCACCAACGGCACTACCACCGACCTCGACGGCAAGTACGAACTCACCGTTTCGGACAAAAACGCTACATTGGTTTTTTCCTACATTGGCTATACCACACAAGAGGTTCAATTGGGCGGAAAATCAACCACCGACCTCGTAATGGAGACCGACATAGCAAGCCTTGAAGAAGTCATTGTAGTCGGTTACGGTACACAGAAGAAAAAAGAAGTGACGGGGGCGATTTCAAAAGTCAAAGCCGAAACACTCAAAGATATGCCCGTCACCCGCATCGAAGATGCACTCAAGGGACGTACATCGGGTGTGCGTGTGACCTCTGCTTCGGGACAACCGGGAGAAGGTAGTACGGTTCGCATACGTGGCACCACGACTATCGGCAATAGCGACCCGCTGTATGTAGTAGATGGCGTAGTAGTTCGGGGCGGTATTGACTTCCTCAATCAAGGCGATATCGAATCCATCGAAGTACTCAAAGATGCTGCGGCAGGGATTTACGGTACGCGGGCTTCGGGCGGCGTGATTTTGGTGACAACGAAAAACGGTAATAAAAATAGCTCGAAAATCAACTACAATGCTTATTACGGCACACAAGCCCCATGGAAAAAACTTGCTCTTCTCAATGCGCGTGAATACGGTATTTTGATGAACGAATCGTCCGTAGCAGCAGGTGGTGCTGTCCTATTCGACAACCCTGACGCACTCGGCGAAGGCACAGACTGGCAAGATGCCGTTTTTAACAATAATGCGCCTATTCAAAACCACGAATTGAGCATTTCAGGGGGGAATGAAAAATCAACTTTCCATACCTCTTTTAGCTATTTCGACCAAACGGGCATCGTGTCGGATGCACAGTCGCGTTATCAGCGTTTTACGGCACGTTTCAACTCCACGCACAAAGTCAAAGAGCGCATTACTTTCGGCAATACGCTCTCTTACACACGCATCAACGGACGGGGAATTGCGACCAATTCGGAGTTTGGTTCGCCCTTGAGTCGCGCCATCAATCTTGACCCGCTTACGCCCATTCTCGAAACCGACCCCGATGTATTGAGCAATGATGTATTTACCAATTTTAATGTCGTCACCAATTCGGAAGGAGTGCCATATGGAATTTCTAATTTTGTCACATCGGAAGTGTTGAACCCCGTAGCAGCACTCGAAATTCAACAAGGATTCGGGTGGAGTGATAAAATAGTAGGTAATATTTTCGGAGAAATTGAATTTATTGATGGCTTAAAATTTCGTAGTAGTATCGGTACAGATTTGGCATTTTGGGGGGGCGAAGGTTTCACGCCGATTCACTATCTCAACGCCACCAACCGTGCTGATGTAACAAGATTTAACCGCAACCAAAACAGGGGTTTATATTGGATTCTCCAAAATACATTGACTTACGAAAAACGATTCGGCGACCATAAACTCACCTTACTTGCAGGTACTTCGGCAGAAAACAATCAAGGGCAAGGACAGGGCGGAAGTATTCAGGATATTCCGGTAGAAAGTATCGAAGATGCCTCTTTATCTTTTCCTACATCTATCGAATCACAGACCTTTTTTGGCTTCGAATATCAAGACCGTTTGGCATCATATATTGGTCGTATCAATTATAGTTTTGCAGAAAAATACCTGTTGACTGCCATCATTCGTTCAGATGGTTCCTCCAAATTCGGCTCAAACAATAGATTTGGTACTTTTCCCTCATTTTCAGCAGGTTGGGTCCCTACCGAAGAAGATTTTTTACGCAACAATCCCGTCATCAACTTCCTCAAAATACGTGCATCCTGGGGAATCAATGGCAATGACCAAATTGGTGATTTTCGCTTCGTTTCTACCGTTAGTGGTGGGCGAAATTATACCTTTGGCTTAGACGATACTTTCACTAGCGGCAGCAGCCCCAATGCCATCGCCAACCCCGATTTGCGCTGGGAACAAACCGCCCAAACTAATATTGGTTTTGATGCAAAAGTCTTCAAAAAATTCAGTGTCACCTTCGATTGGTTCAGCAAAACAACATCGGGTATGCTCTTGGATATTGCCGTGCCAAGCTATGTCGGCAATTTTGGCCCCATCGGCAATATCGCCACGATGGAAAACACAGGAGTTGAACTCGAACTCGGCTATGGCAATAACTTCGGTGCTTTGGGCATTGATATTAGCGGAAATATTTCTTTTGTAGAAAATGAAGTGACCGACCTTGGACCCGACAAAGACTTTTTGGTCGGACAAAGATTTAGCCCACAGGGATTGGAAATTACCCGTACTGCCGTAGGCTTTCCTGTTGGATATTTTTACGGCTTCCAGACAGACGGTATTTTCCAAAACGATGCCGAAGTAGCTGCTTACACCAATGCAGACGGCGCACCTATTCAGCCTGATGCAAGTCCCGGTGATTTTCGTTTTGTAGATATTGACGACGATGGTGCTATCACGCCCGATGACCGTGGATTCATCGGCGACCCAACCCCGAACTGGACCTATGGATTCAACTTCAACACCAACTGGAAAGGTTTGGAATTTAGGCTATTCGGGCAAGGTGTAGCCGGAAATGATATATTCAAAGCTACTCGTCGTTTTGACCTCCAAATGGCAAATATGACCGCTGATGCCCTCGACCGTTGGACAGGCGAAGGCACGACCAACGAACATCCAAGATTGGTAAGGAATGACCCCAACGGAAACTTCAGTCGCAGTTCGGACTTTTATGTCGAAAATGGGGCATTTTTCCGCATAAAAACCGCACAAATCGGTTATTCATTACCCAAGCAAATCATAGAAAAAATCGGTTTTCAAAACTTCCGCGTATATGTATCGGGCAATAATTTGCTAACCTTCACACAGTACAGCGGCTTCGACCCCGAAATTGGTGGGGGCAGTTTTGGAGTGGATAGAGGTATTTACCCTCAACCACGTTTTTATTTGGTAGGGGTAAATGCGACATTTTAATCCTCCGTACCGACGACTTTAGCCGTCGGAAGAACTCAATAAAACATTTATAAATTATTGTGTTTTAATTTTTTATAGAAATTAAAATAAAATTCACCTGATGGCTAAAGTCGTCAGTACAGTAATTAAAAATGAAAAAAATAACACAAATCATATCGCTATCTTTCGCTATTTTGCTCATTACAAGCTGTGGCAAAGATTGGCTCGAACTCGAACCACAAGGAACCGTACTCGAAACGAATTTTTATCAAAATGAAGAAGAAATATTTGAGGCATTGGTCGCCACATACGATGTGTTGCAGTGGGGCGGTACCGATGGCTGGACGATGAAACTCGGCTTGCTCAATGCCGCTTCGGACGACTGCTACGCAGGAGGCAGCGATGCTTCTGACCAACCGAATTGGGTGGCTTTCGACAATTTTACCGTTGACCCTTTTCTCGGTCCGCAGGCGGGCTTGTGGCGCAAAGGTTTTACGGGGATTTATCGCGCAAATCTGACGCTGGAAAAACTCGAAACCGTAGAGGGATTGAGCAGCGAATTTAAGGCACGTACAAGTGCAGAAGCCAAGTTTTTACGGGCATTTTACTACTTTGACTTGATTCGTTATTTTGGCAACATTCCTTTGATAGACAATGTGATACCTGCCGACGATATTTACACGCAAGTACAAGCAAGCTCTGCCGACATTTACGCCTTTATCGAAAGCGACCTCAACGATGTCCGCAATACCTTTGAGCTACCCGAAACGCTCCCTTCTTCCGAATTAGGACGTATTACAAAAGGCGCAGCAAATGCACTTTTGGCTAAGGTCATTTTGTATCAAAACAACGAATCGCGCATGGCAGAAGCGGCGATGATTTTTGAGGAAGTCATCAATGCAGGTATCTATGATTTAGAACCGAATTTTGCTGATATTTTCACGAATGAAAACGAATTTGGCATCGAATCCATTTTTGAAGTCAATTACTCGAATAATCAACGCGGCGGCTGGGGCAATTTTGGCAATGGCGAAACCGAAGGCAATTACGATGTACAGTTTTTCGGAATGCGCGATTATGTGGGTCCCTTATTTGCAAATGGCTGGAGTTTTTGCCCTGTTACAGAAGATTTGGTAGCAGCGATGCAAAATGACCCGCGTATGGAGCATACGATTATTGATGGAAATGCGCTCAGACAAGAAGGCGCAAGCTACACCGAAGGTTTTCAAAATACCAACTTCTTTATACGTAAATACGCTGCTTTCCAATCAGATAGAGCCTTGGATGGCGAACCTGCCTTGAATTGGGGCAATAATGTACGCGAAATTCGCTTGGCGGATGTCTATCTGATGGCAGCCGAAGCCCACACCCGCAGTGGCAATGATGCACAAGCCCGTACTTACCTCAATCGGATACGCACGCGCGTAGGTTTGCAGCCTTTTGGCGGTATTTCGGGCAATGATTTGTTGGAAGCAATTTACCGCGAAAGACGACTCGAACTCGCTACCGAAGGACATCGCTTTTTCGACTTGGTACGTACCGGACAAGCAGGTGTAGTACTTGGCAGTCAGGGTTTTACGGTGGGTAAAAATGAAGTTCTTCCTATTCCTCAAACTGAAATTGATATTACAGAAGGTAACTTAAACCAAAATTCGGGATATTAAACACACGTAGCACGGTGCTTCCAGCCCGTGCATACATAAGCGAGACACGGGCTGGA